>JBBRUA010000006.1:0-25999 GCA_038248245.1 Pyrinomonadales bacterium
GACTGATCTGTGGCGAATGAGGGCTGATCTGTGACGGATGAGGACTGATCTGTGGCGGATGAGGACTGATCTGTGACGGATGAGGACTGATCTGTGGCGGAACAGGACTGATCTGTGACGGAACAGGACTGCGGCATGACAAAACAAGACTGTGCTGCAATAGAAAAGGTCCCCTTTATCGAGATATTAAATGTGTCAGGCTGGGAAGTGATCGTGTTTTGGGTGAAAAAAATAGCCGCCCGCGCTCACGGACGGCTATTTGGATTGCAAATAATACTCGCGAGGTTTATTTTTCTGCGGGAGCTGCGACGGCTTCTTCGATGTAATTGTTATGAAGCACGACCGGCTTGGATTTCTTGCGGAGACGCATGTTTAGGATCTCGACCAGCACTGAGAACGCCATCGCGAAGTAGATGTAGCCCTTTGGAATCGTCTGGTGAAAGCCTTCTGCGACGAGCATGACGCCGATCAGTAGAAGGAATGACAACGCCAGCATTTTGATCGCCGGATGTTTTTGCACGAACGCCCCGATCGACCCCGCGAAGAGCATCATCGCGACGATCGAGATCACGACGGCGGTTACCATTATATAGATCCCGTTCGACCCATAAGTTGTCGAGATCATTCCGACGGCCGTTATGACCGAATCGAGCGAGAACACGATGTCGAGAAGCACGATCTGGACGATCACGCTCACGAAACCAGCGTAAGCCTTCTTCGACACATGCCCTTCTTCACCTTCGAGACTGCCGTGTATCTCATGCGTGCTCTTGGCGATCAAAAACAGTCCGCCGATAAGCAGCACCAGGTCTTTGCCCGAGAAGCCGCGGCCGAAAACGGAGAACAGCGGCTCGACTAGGCCGATCACCCACGAAAGCGAGAGCAAAAGAATTATTCGGATGACCAACGCAAGCGAAAGGCCGATGTACCGAGCCTTCGCTTGTTGTTCAGGCGGCAATTTGCCCGCGAGGATCGATATAAATATGACGTTATCGATGCCGAGCACGAGCTCCAGCACCGTAAGTGTCGCGAACGCGATCCAAACTTGGGGGTCAGATAGGAATTCCATAGAAAGATTTTTATGCAAAGACGCAAAGACACAGAGTCGCAAAGAAGAGAATGAACCGCAGATCGACGCAGACTAAGGAAAAAACCTCTTCCTTTGCGTCTTAGTCCCTTTGCGGCTTTGCGTTAATTAGTTTTACAAGGCTTGGTTGAAGCGGCGTCGGCTGACACACGTGCTTCCTCGTTCTGTTTCGCTCCCGGCATGATCACATCGACGACGCACGAGGATGTTTTTGAGATCTTAGAGATCATCAGATAAGACGTGCTCTTCTGCGAATCGTCGCTGCCCGCGACGTTGTACCGGGCGATCAGTGCGACGGGCACGCCAGCCTTGGTCCGCCACTCGATCTTCTCACCGATCGCTGAGAATCCGCCGTAAAAGCTCCAGAACTCCAGCTCGAACTTCTTTTTCGCGGGCGTAATGATGTTGATCGTCTGTCGAATGTCGCCCTCGATCAGCCGAACCTTATAGCCGCCCACGCCTGCACACTCGCCTTCATAAGAGCCGCCCTCGTTAGGGTTCGACAGGATGGTTCTACACGCCGAGGTCTTCGTGCTCGTGTAAACGCTTTTATTCTGAGCCACCGAAAGACCTGCGAAAGCGAGCAAACATATAGCCGTAGTCACGATAAGTTTCATTTTAGTTCTCCTTTTAATTCGATTACTTTGCCACAACTATCGCCGATAGACAATTCTCCCGCCGACGATCGTTGCGACGGCGGCTCCGGTGAATTCCCAGCCGTCGAAGGGCGAGTTTCGGGATTTCGAACGCGAGTCGGCGTTGTGGTACGTCCAGGTCAGGTTCGGGTCGATGATGGTGATGTCGGCGATCGAACCGGGGACGAGTGTGCCGCGCCCGGCGAGCTTGAAGATCTTCGCGGGATTGACCGAGCAAAGCTCGACGAGACGTACGAGATCGATCACGCCTTTGTTGACGAGTTCGTTGAAGGCGAGGCCGATCGCCGTCTCCAGCCCGGTGATGCCCATCGGAGCACGGTCGTATTCCAGAGCCTTTTCGTCGGCGTGGTGCGGAGCGTGGTCGGTCGCGATGGCGTCGATTGTGCCGTCTTTGATGCCTTCAATAATGGCTTCGAGATGCTCTTGACTGCGAAGCGGCGGCGCCATTTTGGTGTTGGTATCATAGCCCTCGACCGCTTTGTCGGTCAGCGTAAAGTGGTGCGGCGTGACCTCGCAGGTGACGTTGATGCCGTCGGCTTTGGCACGGCGAACGGCGTCGAGAGCACCCATTGTCGAGACGTGGGCGATGTGAACGTGCGTGCCGGTGTCACGGGCAAGGATAATGTCGCGAACGGCGTCGATGTCTTCGGCGAGGGCGGGCATGCCTTTGAGGCCGAGCAGGAGCGAGATCTTGCCTTCGTGCATCACGCCGCCGGATGAGAGCGATTTGTCTTCGCAATGATCGATCACCGGCAGGTCAAAATCGCGGGCGTACTGCATCGCCCGCCGCATGATCCCGGCATTCGGGACCGGACGGCCGTCGTCGGAGACTGCAACAGCACCGGCGGCCTTCATCTCGCCCATCTCGGCGAGTTCGGAGCCGTCAGAAGATTTCGTGATCGCACCGATCGGGAAAACATTCGCTAAACCAGCCCGCTCAGCCTGCTCGATCATGTATCGCGTGATGGCGGCGTTGTCGTTCACCGGATTGGTATTCGGCATCGGACAAACACTCGTCCACCCGCCCGCAACCGCCGCCGCACAACCGCTCGCGATCGTCTCCTTATGCTCCTGCCCCGGCTCACGCAGATGAACGTGCATGTCGATAAAACCCGGCGCGACGATCAGCCCGGTCGCGTCGAAGACTTCAACATCAGCCGGCAACTCTTCGCCACGCCCGACCCAAGCCGCGACCTTGCCATCCTCGATGAGCACGTCTTTTCCACTGTTCTGACCGTTTGCAGGATCGATCAGGTGGCCGTTTTTGATTAAGAGTTTCATTAGCTAATCGTGCCTTTACTTACGCTCGGGCTATTGACTCGGATTGCCTCCCGTCGCGAGATACAACACTGCCATTCGCACTGCTACGCCGTATTTTACTTGATCTAATATTAAAGAACGTGAGCTGTCGGCGACTTCGGATGCGATCTCGATGCCGCGGTTCATCGGGCCGGGATGGAGGACGATGGCGTCTTTTTTCGCGAGATCGAGGCGTTCGTTGGTTAGGCCGTAATGGATGGAGTATTCACGGAGGCTCGGGAAGTAGCCGGCATCTTGCCGCTCGGTCTGGATCCGCAGGATCATCACGACGTCTGCTCCGGCGATCGCGTCTTCGACATGCGGACAGACCGTGAGGCCGTCGGGAACGAGATGTTGGAAATCAGTCGGGACGAGAGTTCCGGGGCCGGCGACGCGGATCTTTGCACCGAGTTTTGTAAGCAAGTGAATGTTCGAGCGAGCGACCCGGCTGTGCAGAATGTCACCGACGATCGCGACCTCTAGGCCTTCGATCTGTTTTTTTTGTTCGCGGATCGTCATCGCGTCGAGCAGTGCCTGCGTCGGATGCTCGTTCGCTCCGTCACCGGCATTGATTATCGCCGCCCGCGAAACCATTGCGAGCTGATGAGGTACACCTGCGGAACCATGACGAACAACGATGCAATCCGGGGCCATCGCGTCGAGATTTAACGCAGTGTCGAGCAACGTTTCGCCCTTAGTGACGCTCGATGACGCGATGCTGATGTTGATGGCGTCAGCAGAAAGACGTTTCGCAGCCAATTCGAAAGATGTCCGTGTGCGTGTCGAGTTTTCGAAGAAAAGATTGATGACCGTCTTGCCGCGAAGTGCCGGTACTTTCTTGACCTCGCGATTGGAGATCTCACTAAAATTCTCGGCCGTATCCAAAATGCCGACGATCTCCGCGGCGGTTAGGTCGCGGATGCCAAGGAGGTCTCTTCGCCGGAATGGTTTATCCATTAAAAAAAGATTATAAAAAAAGCAAGGCTAACCTTGCTTGGAAACTATTCAATTGGCCTTTCGAAGATCCCAACGGCTTCGACGTCGTCGAATTCTTTTAGCATTACCTTGACTATCTCGGTTTGTTTCGTTGGTACGAGTTTGCCGATGAAGTCGGCCTGGATCGGGAGTTCGCGATGTTCGCGGCCGCGATCGATCAGGACGGCGAGCTGCACCTTCTTCGGACGGCCAAAATCCATTAGCTGGTCCATTGCCGCACGGATCGTTCTCCCCGTGTAGAGAACGTCATCAATTAAGACAACTGTTTTGCCCTCGATATCGGCGACAAGTTCAGTTCGGTTGACGATCGGATTGGCACCGACAGTCGATAGGTCGTCGCGATAGAGCGTAATGTCGATAATGCCATAGAGTGGAGTTTCGCCCTCGAGAGCCTCGATCTTGTCCCGCAGGCGTTCCGCGAGCGGCACGCCGCGCCGCCGGATACCGACAAGGTAAAGATCCTTAGCTCCGCGATTGCTCTCGACTATCTCGGTCGCGAGACGCCGCAACGCACGCTTGATCTCGGTCGAATCCATGATTCGCGATTTTTCTACTAGATTTATTTCGTCAGCCATTTGCAAGCAAATCGTAACAAAGGTCGGTTCAATATTCAAAGTTTCGTTTCGAAGTTTCGCTAACCGGCAGGTTCAATTAAAATCAAAAGTTAAACGGATGGCAAAGCTCTGGGAAAAACTGATACGGCCGGCAATGTTCGCGCTCGATGCCGAGCGGGCACACGAAATTGGGATCGAGGCGATGAAACTCGGTTTGTCGTCGGTATTTTCGGCCGATCATCAGGCGTCAGAGGCGATAGAGCGGTTTGGCTTAAAATTTGCGAATCCAGTTGGACTTGCGGCGGGTTTTGATAAAAATGGCGTTGTCGTCAATCAACTCGCATCACTCGGATTCGGCTTTGTTGAGGTCGGAACAGTGACTTACGAGCCTCAGTCGGGAAATCCGAAGCCGAGATTATTTAGGTTGCCGGATGATAAAGCTCTGATCAATCGCCTCGGTTTCAATAATGATGGAGCGATCGCCGTCTCTGAGAGGCTGAGGCGATTGAGGCGTGATTGTGTCGTCGGAGTAAATATAGGTAAAAACAAACATGTTCCTAACGAAGAGGCCACGGAAAACTACTTAGAATGTTTCGAACTTATTCATGATGTCGCTGACTATATCGCTATAAATATTTCGTCGCCAAACACCCCAAACCTTCGCGAACTGCAAAAAGCAGAGGGTCTGGAAGAACTTCTTAGTTCGCTGCAATCGCGAAATCGAGAACTTGGCGCAAAACCGCTGATTGTTAAGATCGCTCCTGATTTGTTCGAGGCCGAGATCGAATCGATCGTTGATCTGTGCCTTCGTTACGAGATTGCAGGTATCATCGCAACGAACACGACGGTCGAGCGAGACGGACTTGTTACAAAAGATGTGGAGAAGTTCGGTGCGGGTGGCTTGAGCGGACGGCCGTTGACTCGCCGCTCAACGGAAGTAATTTCGACGATCTACCGACATTCAAATGCAACACTGCCGATCATCGGCGTTGGCGGAATATTTACTGCCGAGGATGCCTTCGAGAAAGTTGCAGCGGGTGCATGTCTCGTTCAGGCATACACCGGATTTGTTTATGGCGGGCCGACGTTTGCCCGGGATATTAATTTGGGACTTATCCGAATGTTGAAGGAGCGAGGCTTTTCTAGTCTTGACTCGGCGATCGGCTCGGCGATTAACTGAACCTCATTTGTTTGACACTTTGGGCTGAAAAGCTATAATAAGGGTTTTGCTTTTGGCTGGGTCGAGAGCGATCGGCCGCACGAGTTGAAAATGATAATCGATCTGGCAAACGTTGTAGCCCGGCCAAAGGCGATCGAATTGGCCTTGTCGCCCAGCGATCTCGATATTGACGGGGCGACGCTGATCGGCGATGTTGAGTTTTCGGGCGAGACGGAAAGGTTGAACGACAAGGCGCACGTTCGGGGTAAGGTAGCGGCCGAGATTCGCGTGGATTGTACGCGATGTCTCGAACCGGTCGAGAGCAAGTTTGAAATTCTATTTGACGACGTATTTGTCGATCCGGCTGACGCCCCGGCGGAGATCGAGGTAGTTCTCGGTGCCGAGGAACTCGACGAGTCGATAGCGATCGACGGTAAGATCGACGTCGCCGAAGTTGTTCGGGAGCAGATCTTACTTGCGCTGCCCGATCAAGTGTTTTGCAAAGAAGATTGCAAGGGTTTGTGTCCGAAGTGCGGATCGAACCGAAATTTGCTAGATTGTAGGTGTATTGAAGACGAGATCGACCCTAGGTGGTCAGGTCTTAAGAATTTGAAATAATTTCAGATTCCAAATTTCAGATTTCAGATAAAGCGGAAACGATTTGAGATTTGGAATCTGAAGTTTTACGGAGTAAAAATGCCAAATCCAAAACGACGACATTCACATTCACGTACGCGGCAACGCCGAGCTCATGACGCTCTGGTCACGCCGCAGTTCTATTTGGACAAAGATACAGGCGAAGCAAAAGTGCCTCACCGTATCGATCCGAAGACAGGAATGTACAAAGGCCGAAAAATAATTGAAGTCAGAGAATCCGAATAGATCTTTGAAATAGTTCAAATTTTAAGTTCTAATTCTAAGCAATGACAGCACACAACGCGGGAATCATCGGGATGGGGCACGCTTATCCGGAAGGCATTTTGACGAATGCCGACTTGGCGAAGCTGGTCGATACTAACGATGAATGGATAACCACGCGGACCGGGATTAGGCAGCGTCACAAGGCGACGGACGACGAATATACTTCGCAGTTCGGTTCCAGAGCGGCACTGCAGGCGTTGGAGCGCTCGGGTCTTGACCCAACCGACATCGATATTATTGTCTGTGCGACCACAACGCCTGATCAAATAATGCCATCGACCGGTGCGTTGATCCAGGCCCAGATCGGCGCGACGAATGCCGCTGGAATGGATATTTTTGCAGCTTGTTCAGGCTTTTTGTATGGATTGACCATGGTTGAGTCGATGATCAGGACGGGGCAGATCAAGCACGCACTCGTGATCGGCGCCGAAGTTTTAACAAAATACGTCGATTATACGGATCGAGGGACGTGCGTAATATTCGGTGACGGTGCCGGGGCGGCGGTTTTAGGACCGGTTGCCGCCGACAAAGGCATTCTGGCGACAAAGATCAAGTCCGACGGACGTTACGAAAATCAGCTTTATGCTCCCGGCGGCGGCACGAAAATGGGGACGACCCATAAAACGATCGATGATCGGGAGCATTTCTTTAAGATGAAGGGCAATGAGCTTTTCAAAGTTGCCGTGCGCTCTATGGCGGACATCTCGGCAGAAATGGTCGAGAAGGCCGGTTACACCGTCGATGATATCGACATCGTTATTCCGCACCAGGCAAATCAGCGAATAACCGATGCGGTCGCGACCCGATTGGGTGTTCCGGAAGAAAAGGTTTATTCGAATATCGCCGAGATGGGCAATACTTCCTCGGCTTCCATCCCGATTGCCATGGATGAATGCATCCAGTCGGGCCGCATCCAAGAGGGAAGTTTGGTTCTACTTACTGCCTTTGGCGGCGGAGCGACATGGGGCGGGACAGTTATTAGATTTTAAGATCGATGGCAAAGACGGCGTACATTTTCCCGGGACAGGGCAGTCAGGCCGTCGGAATGGGAAAAGATCTGTTTGATAATTTTGCGGCCGCTCGCGAGGTTTTTGAGGCGGCGGATGACGCGCTCGGGTTTTCGCTTTCAGAAATGTGTTTTTCGGGAGACGAAGCAGATCTACAGTTGACCGCAAACACTCAGCCGGCGATATTGACGGCATCGATCGCAGCATATCGGGCGGCGAGATCAGCGGGATTGCCGGAACCGGATTTCGTAGCCGGGCACAGTTTGGGGGAGTATTCGGCATTGGTGGCGGCGGGTGTTCTGGATTTTGTTGATGCTGTTCGGACGGTTCGCAAACGCGGGACGTACATGCAGGAAGCTGTGCCGGTCGGTGTCGGTGCGATGGCGGCAATCTTAGGACTCGACGCCGGACTTGTTGAGGCCGGTTGTGCCGAGGCGGCCGAGGGACAGGTTTGCAGTCCGGCAAATATCAATTCACCTTCGCAGGTGGTGATCGCAGGAGATGCCGAAGCGATAGATCGCGCGTGCGAAATATTGAAAGAGAAGGGAGCGAAACGAGCCATAAAGCTAAACGTATCTGCGCCCTTCCACTGTGCATTGATGATGCCGGCACAAGATCGTCTTTCAGCTGATCTGGCGGAATTGAATTACGGAGATTTTATTTTTCCGATCGTTCATAATGTTGACGCGGGGATCAATTCCGATTCCTCAACGGTGCGTGACAAGATAACGCAACAGGTTTCGTCGCCGGTAAAGTGGATGCAGTCGGTCGAAGCGATGGTTGCAGATGGTGTTGGACGATTTATTGAGATCGGCCCGGGAAAGGTTCTAAGTGGACTTGTGCGGCAGATCGATCGCGAAGTAACATACGCAAATATTGAAAACTCAGAAAGTTTGAGCAATACATTAGAAACTCTATAAAATACAGGAGAAAATATGTCAGAAGTACAAGATAAAATTAAACAGATAATCGTCGATGAGCTAGGTGTGGACGAAGCGGAAGTTACGGAGAATGCACGGTTTATCGAGGATCTCGGTGCCGATTCACTTGATCTCGTTGAACTCGTGATGCGTTTCGAAGAGGAATTCGACATCGAAATTCCTGATGAGGACGCTGAAAAGATCCAGGGCGTACGCGATGCGTATGCTTACGTTGAGCAGCACAAAGCGGCTTAGTTTATCGGACAATGGAGACACGGACATCGGAAATATTTCCGGATTTGTCCGTTTTCCATTGTCCATTTTCAATTGAATTATGAAACGTCGTGTAGTAGTTACAGGACTCGGTTTGGTGACGCCATGCGGAAATGATGTGCCGACGACTTGGCAGGCATTGATGAATGGTGAGAGCGGAGCCGACTACATTAAAAAGTTCGATGCTGAAAAGTATTCGGCCAAATTTGCCTGCGAGGTCAAGGATTTCGACGCGTTGAATTTCCTTGACAAGAAGGAAGCCCGTCGGATGGGTGCGTTTGCCCATTTTGCGATCGCTGCCTCGGACGAGGCGATGAAGCACAGCGGTCTCGTGATCGACGAGTCGAATGCTGAAATGATCGGAACATACATCAGTTCAGGCATTGGTGATTTCTGGGCGATCGAACGCGAGCACGAAAAACTGCTTAACTCCGGCCCGGATCGCGTTTCGCCGTTTTTCATCGTTTCGGCAATCGTCAATCTGGCTGCGGGTAACGTCTCGATCCGGCATGGAGCGAAAGGACCTAATTCAGCGACAGCAACTGCCTGCTCGGCGGGTGCACATGCGATCGGGGACAGTTTTCGGATTATAGAACGCGGTGACGCCGACGCGATGATCTGCGGCGGAGCCGAAAGTGCGATCACGCCGATGTCGGTCGCGGGATTTGCATCGATGCGTGCGCTTTCGACACGAAATGATGATCCTAAACATGCTTCGCGCCCCTTCGACCTCGAACGTGACGGATTTGTGATCGGCGAAGGTTCGGGACTGCTTGTACTCGAAGAACTGGAGTTCGCGAAGGCTCGCGGAGCAAACATTCTTGCCGAGATCGTCGGCTACGGTATGAGCGGCGATGCTTTTCACGTGACGATGCCGGACGAAACCGGATCCGGTGCGATAAGGGTGATGCAGCGTGCTCTCAAGGACGCCGGGCTTATCCCCGATCAGATCGGCTACATCAATGCCCACGGAACTTCGACGCCTTATAACGACAAATTTGAGACATTGGCGATCAAGAAAGTATTTGGCGAAAACGCTTACAATATTCCTGTCAGTTCCACCAAGTCGATGACCGGTCACGCTCTGGGAGCTGCGGGCGGTCTCGAGGCTGTTTTCTCTGTCAAGACTTTGATGGAGAATGTTTTGCCGCCAACCATCAATTACGAGTTCCCCGATCCGGATTGCGATCTTGACTATATTCCCAACGTGGCTCGTGAGGCAGCTGTGGATTACGTGCTGTCGAACAATTTCGGCTTCGGCGGAACAAATGCGTGTTTGATATTTAAGAGGTATTCCGAGTAACGAATAGCGATTTTATGAAGATCATAGTTTTAATGAAACAGGTTGCCAACAAGGACGCAGTTTTGCGCATTGCGGGCGATGAGAAGTGGATCAATGAAGCTGACATTTCACATCAGACTAATGAGTCGGATGGATACGCCCTCGAAGAAGCCTTGCGTACGATCGAGGCGAAAGGTGAGGGTGAAGTGGTCGTTTGTACACTGGGACCTCAGACTGCTAAAACGGTTATTAAGGATGCTTTGGCTCGTGGAGCTGATCGAGCTATCCATGTGGTCGTTGAGAACAGTAAAACACTTTCGCCGTATCAGATCGCGAGTGCGATCACCGATGCTGTCCGGGAAGAGAAAGCCGATCTCATTTTTGGCGGCTTGCAGTCCGACGATGCCAGCTACGGCCAGACCGGCGTGATACTTGCTGAGTTGCTCGGTATTCCGCACGCTACCATCGTGATCGAAGTGGACAAGGAAAGCCTCGGAAGCACGCTTCGGGTCAAACGCGAGCTAGAAAGCGGCTGGTATCAGTGGTACACCTATCAACTGCCTGCGCTGCTCACGATCCAATCAGGCATCTCGCAGATCCGTTATGCCTCACTAAAGGGCATCATGGCCGCAAAGAAGAAAGAGATCCGCGATGTCACGCCAACCATCAAGGCATTCGCTTCGGCAGCGACGATAGACAAAGTTTATATGCCTCTTAAGACGAAACAGACCCAGATACTTGGCAACGGAGACGCAAAGGCCGGAGCAGTGGAGTTAATCGAAAAACTCAAGAATGAAGTAAGAGCGATTTAGTTGTTCATTAAGGCCGATTCTTTTCAATTAACCCCGTCATTCGACAGGGTTTTTTTTGATTTCGGAAGGAATGTTGTGTATCATCGTGCTCGAAACACAAATTCCTGCACAATTTCGTTATCGATTATTGGATCGACACCCGGGATGAGCATTTTGAAGTACTTTACAACTGGAATATACAAAGGAGAATAACGATGAAGACACTGAAGTTTATTGGTCGTTGGGTCGGGATGCTTTCAATTGTCCTCGGCCTATTTTCGTATGGAGCTGCTCAGGTCATCTATGACAATGGGCCATTAAGTACCGGAGCCACAACGATGTCCGGGGTGGCTGCACCCGCAGGGATTACCTGGAGCGAAGCTCAGAGCAACTCCGGCGACACTAACACCAGCAATACACTTGCCGGTGTTGGTTGCCAGGTGATCGGGGCGGCCACGAACAATCGATGTGCCGACGATTTTATTGTGCCCGTTGGTGAAACGTGGACGGTAAACGGTCTCGTAACCTTTGTATATCAGACTGGCTTCGCGGGTGTGACAAGTCCCGTTGTGGGAGCAAATTTGCGAATTTGGAATGGCTTCCCCGAGGCTCCCGGGAGCACAATTGTGTTTGGCGATACGACCACAAACAGGCTGGCATCCTCGGTCAATTCCAACATGTTCAGGGTATTTAACACCACCACTCCGGCTCCCGGAACAGTTCCGGGCACGACGAGAATCATCTGGCAGAATAATCTGAACGTAGCACCTGCTGCGGTCTTGGCTGCAGGACACTATTGGGTTGACTTTCAGACTGATACAGGTGCGACCGGAAACTTCACTCCTTCTAACACCGTTGTAGGGAACCGTGGCGGCATGCATTACAATGGCTTGCAGAAACAGGGGGCCGCGGCGTGGTTGCCCAGTCTTGACGCCGGGAATCCGGCCGCCGCAGCGGACTATTGGGTCGACTTTCCGTTCAAGCTTAACGGTACCGTCGCTGGGGCGATCGGTCCACGCCGTTCGCGAGTTGTGGATTTTGACGGTGACAATAAAACCGACCTTATTGTGGCTCGATCGGCAAACGCTACGTCTCAATCGACTTGGATATATAGCTTGAGCGGAGGCGGGACGGCTGGTGCGGCTTGGGGCCTCGGAGTCGGATTGGCAGGAGGCGACAAGGCAACGCCTGAGGACTTTGACGGAGACGGAAAAACCGATATCGCCGTGTGGCGGCCCGGTGCTCCCACTGTAGCTCAATTCTTTATTCTTCAGAGCCAAACAAATACGTTAAGGATCGAGCAGTTTGGCCAAACCGGAGATGACCCAAGTGTCGTCGATGACTATGATGGCGATGGCAAAGCTGACGTAGCTGTTTACCGTGATGGCGGGGCCGGCCAGAGTACCTTCTTTTACAGAACGGCAGTTGGCGGAGCCACGGTTTATGCTCCGTGGGGCATCGGTGGGGATAAGGCAGCGCCGGGCGATTACGATGGTGACCGGAAAGCAGATCTTGCCATTATCAGAAATGAAGGCGGCTTGGCCCGGCACTATCACTTAAGGTCAACTCAGGGATTTGTCACCGTACAATTCGGATTGTTCACCGACAAGTTTGTCGGCGGCGATTTCGATGGTGACAATAAGACCGACCTATCAATGGTTAGATCAAACGGCGCCGTTCTGGATTGGTACGTTCTGAGAAGCTCTAATCTAGCCCTGCTTTCATCTCAACCACTAAACGGTTTCGGCGCATCAGCTACTGATCTTGTCGTTCCGGGGGACTATGACGGTGACAACAGGACCGATCTAGCCGTGTGGCGTAGTTCTGACCCGAATGGCGGCGTCTTTTTCTTGGCACCATCCAATTCTGCAGTGCGCGGAACGAAATGGGGGTCACCAGGCGGCACCGATTATCCGGTTGCTAACTACAATGTTCGATAGAAAGATCATATGATCGAGCGTCATTTGGATGAGAGGCTTTGAAAGAAACCTCTCTTTGTTTTATATTTAGGGTTTGCAGACCATATAATAATGAGCCAAATTTTAGTATTCATTGAACATAAAGACTGCGTCCTCAACAAGACCTCGCTTGAGGCGATCACTGCTGCACAGGCGATCGGCAAAGACCTCGGTCTGAGCGTTTCAGCTGTATTGCCTTGTGATAAGAATTGTTCACTTGCCCAAGAGATCGCCGGTTACGCCATCGAGAAGGTCATCGTTGCCAAGAACGATAAGCTCGGCACGTACACGCCTGACGGGTACGCGGACGCCTGGGAATCCGTGATCAAGGCGGTGAATCCGCAGTACATCGTGATGTCACACACCTATCAGGTACGTGATTTCGCTCCTAAGATCGCGGCTCGGTCAGGCCGTGAGGTGGTCGGTGACTGTATTCGGTATAAGGTCGAGGGCGGAAAGTTGATACTGACGCGTCGAATCTTTCTCGGCAAGCTCGATGCAGACGTGACGATCGGCGGTGATGCTCCCTATTTTGTGACGTTCCAGTCCGGTTCGTTCCGGGGCGACAACGCCCTGAAAGGCAGCTCGACGGTCGAAACGATGGACGTTGCTGTCGGCGATCTCCGCATGACGCCGGAGGCACCGTTTCAGGAAGCAAAGGCGACAGTCGATCTTACCAAATCCGAGATCATCGTGGCGGTCGGCCGCGGTATCAAATCAGAGGAAAATATCGCACTTGCTCAACAGCTCGCGGATGTATTGGGAGCTGATCTTGCGGCATCCCGCCCGATCTGCGACAGCGAATGGCTACCTATAGACCGTCAGATCGGTTCGTCGGGCCAAACGGTTGCTCCGAAGGTTTACATTGCTCTTGGAATCTCGGGTGCAATTCAGCACATTGTCGGTATGAAGAATGCCGGGACGATCATCGCGGTCAATAAGGACGCCGAAGCACCGATCTTCGACATTGCCGATTACGGGATCGTCGGAGACCTGTTCGACGCCGTGCCTGTGATGATCGAGGAAGTTAAGAAAGCGAAAGCTTAGGTGTAAAATTAACGAAAAGAAAAAGGCACGAAACGGAAAGTCCGGTTCGTGCCTTTTTTATGGTAATCAATTACCGTCTGTGATTGATCGCGTTTCGATCAGCAACGAGCTAAATGCTAGCTGCGATGGCGTCGTCAAAGATCTCGAGTGCGACGTCGACGTGTTCGCGGGCAAGAATAAGCGGCGGCGACCAGCGGATGCTGTTTGTTCCGCAACCGAGGATGATCAGTCCGCGATTAAAACAAGCCATTTCTACGGCATCGCGAAGTTCAGGTGCGGCTGTGTTGCTCGCCTTATCCGTTACAAACTCTACACCCAGCATCATTCCGAGACCACGAACGTCACCGATGCAGTCATATTTCTCTTTCAAACGATTCAGTCCGGCTTCGAGATACGCACCGACATCTCGGCTGTTGTCGACAAGCCCACCTTCAAGCAACTCGATCGTTTTCAACGCAGCCGTCAAGGCGACCGGGTTGCCGCCGAACGTTGAGGCATGGGCACCTTTGTGCCAGTCCATGATGTCTGCTCTCGCGGTGCAAGCACCGATCGGCATTCCCGAACCGAGGCCTTTCGCCATACAGACGATATCTGCCTTTACGCCCGCGTGATGATCTAGTGCGAACATCTTTCCGGTGCGGCCCATTCCAGACTGCACTTCATCGACGATCAGCATGATGCCGTGTTCGTCGCAGATGCGGCGAAGTGCCCGGACAAATTCAGGTGGTGCAGGCAGATATCCGCCTTCGCCCTGTACGACCTCGAGAACGATGCCGGCGACTTCCTCAGCTGGCGTCGTTGTATTGAAAAGTAGATTCTCTATCCAATCAACCGTGCCTAAGCAGCAAGAACCATCGTCGCACTTGCCTTTATTAAATGGACAGCGGAAACAGTTCGGGTATGGAACGTGGATCACGTCGAGAGCCTGACGCATAAAGCCTAGGCGTTGTGCCTTGCGAGAAGAAGTAAGGCTTAACGCTCCGAGCGTGCGGCCGTGAAAAGAGCCGAAGAACGATATAAATTTTTGCCGACGCGTGTGATACATCGCCAATTTAAGAGCCGTTTCGATTGCCTCGGCTCCGCTGTTTGCGAAGTGTGTTTTGGTCGGGCCGTCGATCGGAACGATCTCGTCGAGTTTCTTCCCAAGCTGCGGCATATGCCGGTAGTAGAAGTCCGTTCCGCAAAGATGAATAAGTTCGGTGACCTGCTGCTGGATCGCGGCGACGACCTCAGGATGGCAATGGCCTGTCGAGCAGACGGCCACGCCGGCGTTGCAATCGAGAAATACGTTGCCGTCCGGATCGGTGATCCATACGCCTTGAGCGTGATCGGCGACGAGTTTGTAGTCCGGACGCGGATAGCTCGGCGTAACGTACTGCGCATCAGCCTCGATGATCTCACGCGATCTTGGGCCCGGTAGTTCTGTATTGATCGAAGGACGTTGAAGTTCTGTTGTCGGTATCATTATATTTCTCCTGTTCTTGGTCAGCCAGCATACTGGAACTGGCGTTAAAACGTGATCGGATCGCCTTTGCTCACGCGTCGGCACTAATTTATTGGAGAAAAACGATTAGTCACCGGCGAATAGGTTCGCACGCTGCTTCATGGGACGAAGTTTTGAGACGCATCGAGGTGTCATAAGGAAAGTTGTCGCTAATATAACAGAATGTTTGGTGGGTTTCAAAAATGAGCGTGCTCGTGAAACAATAAATTAATGGAAACGACAGAAAAATTTACAAATCGCCTGATAAATGAGACGAGTCCTTATTTGCTCCAGCACGCTCATAATCCCGTTGACTGGTATCCGTGGGGCTCTGAGGCGTTTGAGAGGGCTCTGAGGGAGAATAAGCCGGTACTGGTGAGTATCGGATATTCGGCGTGTCACTGGTGTCATGTGATGGAGCACGAATCGTTCGAAGATCCATCGGTAGCGGCGATCATGAATGAGCATTTCGTAAACATTAAGGTCGATATGGAGGAGCGGCCGGACGTTGATCAGATCTACATGAACTTCGTGCAGCTCACGACGGGCCGCGGCGGTTGGCCGATGAATGTGTTTTTGACGCCGGATAAACGCCCTTTTTTTGGCGGAACATACTTTCCGCCGTCTCCTCGCTACAATATGCCTTCGTGGCCGCAGATATTGACGAGTATCGCCGAGGCCTTCAAAAACAAGCGTGATGAGCTGGAAACGTCGGCGAACAATGTCGTCGAGGAACTGCGGCGTCCGAGCGTAGTCGAATCGAGCACCGGCGGACTGTCGACTGATCTTCTCGACGCAGCGTTCACCAGCTTTTCGCGCACATTTGATACGGTCAACGGCGGATTTGGTGGAGCACCAAAGTTCCCGCCCGCGATGTCTCTCGAATTTTTGATGAGATATCACAAGAGGACCGGCGACGAACGGGCTTTGTCGATTGTCACCTTCACGCTGGATAAGATGGCGAATGGTGGAATTTACGATCAACTCGGCGGCGGATTCCACCGGTACGCAGTCGATTCGATCTGGCTGGTTCCGCATTTCGAAAAGATGCTTTATGACAACGCACAGTTGATTCGTGTTTACCTGCATGCATTTCAGGTCACGGGAAGCGAATTTTATAAACGCGTGGCGATCGATACTCTGGAATACATTAAACGCGAGATGCTCGATGCGTCCGGCGGATTTTATTCTACTCAAGACGCGGATAGCGAGGGCGTTGAGGGTAAATTCTTTGTCTGGACGCCGGATGAGATCGAAAAGATATTGGGAGCCGAACAAGGACAAGAATTCTGCGCGTATTTCGACGTGACCGCCGATGGAAATTTCGAAGAGGCGAATATTTTGAATGTGAAGGATCTCGACAGCGAAGTATGGGAACGGTTGCATTCGTGCCGCGAAAAGCTCTTTGCGGAACGTGAGAAGCGAATAAAGCCCAATCGCGATGAGAAAATATTGACAGCGTGGAATGGATTGTTGCTGGCGGCGTTTGCGGATGCGGCGGCCGTATTGGAGAGCGAGGATTATCTTGAGATCGCGAAACGGAACGCGGAATTCATCAGTAGGGAGATGGTTCGTGACGGCCGTTTACTCAGGACGTGGAAAGACGGTGCGGCGAAATTGAATGGTTACGTTGAAGATTATGCAAATGTCGCGGACGGCCTGATCGTTCTGTTTCAGGTTTCGGGCGATACGAAATATCTGATCGAGGCGAGGCGTCTGGCAGATCTGATGATCACGGAGTTTTGGGATGCTGAGAACGGCGGGTTTTTCTTCACGTCAAATGACCATGAAGAGCTGATCGTTCGAAATAAAGATTTTTACGATAACGCGACGCCGTCGGGGAATTCGGTGGCTGCCGATGTTCTGCTGAGACTCTCTAAATTGCTGGGGGACGAGAAATACGAAAGGTTTGCGGTGACGGTACTTCGTCTGACCGCAACTCAATTGCGACGCCATCCACAGGGATTCGGCCGCGGTCTGTCGGCTCTCGAATTCTATCTCGGTCAAACCAAAGAGATCGTCATCCTTGGGCAACGTGGAAACGATCTGGAAAGAGAAGTCTCGAGACGATATCTGCCGGACGCGGTTGTCGTGCTTTCAGAATCAATCCCGTCCGATGCTAATCTATTGCCGTTGTTAAAAGATCGGGAAACGGTCGGCGGTGTCGCTACCGCATACGTCTGTGAGGATTTCGTATGCCAGCGACCGGTATCGACGGTTGATGAATTGGCCGACCTTTTGTAGTTCTTCCATAATTGCAGACAAAGAAAAGCCCGATCGTCTAGAACGATCGGGCTTTTCTGTAAATTATAGAAACAGGCTATTTGTTAACCGGTTTCATTGTGGATGCATTTGCGTTAGAGGCCATTGCATTAGCATTTGCGTTCGTTGCTGGCTTCATGGCATTAGCAGCAGTGTTAGCAGCGTTTGCCATTTGGTTAGCAGCGTTTGCCATGGTGTTTGCGGCTACGTTAGCAGCATTTGCCATTTGGTTAGCAGCGTTTGCCATGGTGTTGGTGGCCGTATTGGTTTTGGTGTTTGCGTTGTTTGTTGCAGCTTCGCCGCAAGCCATTCCCAAAGCACCCATAACAAGAACTGCTGATAGAGCAATTACTTTTTTCATATCGATTGATTCTCCTGTCGTCTTCAAAGATTAGATCTTACTTATTTTACCGGAGACTGTGCGAACACAGTCGTATGTTCCTTCTCTTTCTTATTTTTCCGGAACAAACGACAATATAGTCATCCTGTACTGGTAAGTCAACCCCAAAATAGCTAAAAGATAAAAAAATAGAATAAATGCAGGTTATGTTTATCGTGGATAGATCAGGTTTAGCCCCTTGGTGTACCCAGTGCTACTGGATAAGATCAATAAAAGGGGCGTCTCGCCGATCGACTAGACGCCCTTTAACAATAGACCTAGAGGTCAAGTATTTGTTCGACGGTTCATTGCTGGATCAGCCGGTGCGGCGTCTATATCAGAATAAATCGATCAGAAAGCTTCGTGAAACTTTATTTTAATCTTCGGGTACGTGGTATCGTGTTCTCGTAACATATAGGTAAACATTGGCTAAAGCAGAAAAATCTTGACGGGTCAATTGCAAACGGGTTAATCTATTTCTGGCTTTTGTTTCTTACTTTTTCCTCACAATCCTCACCGTCGCGATCTCAGTTAATGACACACGAAAAAGAAAAAACCATCTCGTCGTCCAGGGTGGGTCAAAACCTGGTTCCATTCGTTTTTGTCGGAGCATCGCTCGCGGCGATTGTCGCTGCTTTTGCACTCGCTAATTCCAGCTACGAATTTGAAACAAAAACGAAGGGCTTTGCGGCGATCATTATCGGATATCTCATATTTTCCGCTGTCGCGTGGTGGAGCGGCAAAGGTTACTTGCCGCCCTTTGGAGAGCACGGCGGATTTTCGGACGAACAGATCGAGAGTCGGTTGTTCTCCATCGAAGAGGCTAGTACTTATTTCGGCGGCTCGCTGAAATCGTCCGATATGTTCCGTCTTATGTCGAGTCGCGTCGATGACCTCGTTCCTTTTGATTCTTGCGTCCTCTTTATGGTTGACCGATCGTCATCGAAAATGAGCGTCGTGCAGGCGGATGGCGAAAACGCGAGAAAATTGAAAGGAAATCAGAGCTCACTCGAACGCGGCCTTGCCGGACGTGCCCAGGCGAGCGGAATGGTTCAGATCGATCGCGGTTTAACGTTCTCGGATCGGGCGTTCGCGGACGAATTGGTCAACAGTTTCAATTCTTCGGCGGCACTGCCACTTGCTAAGAATAATGAGGTCTTTGCAGTTTTACAATTATTCTCGCGATCCAAAACGGCATTCGACGGGAATTCCATAACTCTACTAGAAGCGATCGGCGAACGCGTGACGCCGATGGTTTTGAGGTCCGTATCGTTTGAACGGAACATATCAAGTGCGTTGACCGATCCGCTGACTGACCTCCCGAATGAACGGGCATTTTTCATGATCGTCGAAAACCAGATAGCTGAGGCTCAGCGGAACCGAGATGGACGTCCCGTTTCAATCCTTTCGATGGACATTAAATATTTCAATGAGGTTAATGAGACTTACGGTCACGCGACCGGCGACCGGCTCCTTAATTTTGTAGCCCAAAAAGTGAAGGATCAGCTCAGGCAGATGGATTTTTTTGCCCGGGCGTCAAATGACGAGTTTCTCGTCATCATGGCTACGGCGACAGCAGAGGTAGCTGAAGAGATCGTGTCGCGGATCGATAACGAGTTTATTGGCTGTCGTTTCTCCGTAAACGACACACAGAGTGTTCAGGTCGAACTTAGCTTTGGATCTGCGACATTCTGGCACGACGGCGAGACGGCACAGGTTTTACTCGCTACAGCACGTGAGCGAAAAGAACAAACGAAAAGAACTACCCCTGCGAAAGTCCTCTGGTTTCCAAAGGAATACGTGAACTAAAGAATAATGACACGATCCCTGATTTCAGCCTCTCTAGTCGCACTCGTTTTAGCAAGCTTTTCCGCCATGTTGGCACAAACGAAGCCTGCGAAGGTCAGAGATTTGGGATGGATCGCCGGGTGTTGGGAGATCAACAAACCGGAGAAGAAAACGCTCGTTTCGGAACAGTGGATGTTACCCGCCGGTGACGCGATGATCGGGATGTCGCGAACCGTACGTGACGGGAAACTTGGCGGATTCGAATTTCTCCGGATCGTTCAAACATCAGATGGGATAGATTACATTTCGAAGCCAGAGGAGAATAAAGAAGAAACGGCGTTCCGTCTAACGAATTTTTCTTCAAGAAGGGCGATCTTCGAAAATCCAACGCATGACTTTCCTCAACGAATAATTTATAAATTAATAACAACTAATCGATTAAACGCTCGGATCGAAGGGGTGATAAACGGAAATGCTCGGGGTATAGATTTTCCGTTTGTCAGGACGAAGTGCGGTTAGCCCTTCCTTTCAGAAAGCAAACTGGCTCCAACCATCAGAGCGTCCTCGCAAAGAGCAACGGATATGTCAGGGATGTCATACTTCGTGGTTAGTTCACGGCGGAGGTGGAAGAAGATGTATGCGGACGCAATCGCGGCGAGTAGGCCGATGGATGCTCCAAGCAATGGGTCTTTTTTCTCTTCCGTAAAGATCGCGGCTCCGCAGATCGCTCCGGAAATTGCCCGGCCGGTGATCGGCCCGGGTTCGATCCTGTTCGGGATGAATGACGTCTTGTCACCGATCAATTCGCCAACCGCGGCTATGGCAATTCCTTTTGCGAAATTATCGGAAGACAGAAAAGAAAGCCTCGAATCTTTTATTTCTAAAGATGTTGAGTCAACTATCCTTTGGCTCGTAAAAGCCAGCGCCGAAAAGCACCTCATCCCCGCGACTGCCCCGATCAATACCGCTCTAATATGTGCACTTGCCATGTCAAAAGCTTAGCATATCGTCGTCATTCGTAACGCAGACATTCGATCGGATCGAGTTTTGCTGCCTTTCGGGCGGGCAGCACTCCAAAGATCAGGCCGACGGCGATTGAAGTTCCAAGCCCCGCAATGACTGCCCACAACGGAACTGCTGCCGGCATCGACGGGACTAAAAGCATTATTACATTGCTGATCATCACGGCCAGCACGACCCCGATAATACCGCCGAAAAAGGTAAGCGTCATCGCCTCGAGCAGAAATTGCAGCACGATCGCACCGTTCGTCGCTCCGATGGCTTTGCGAATGCCGATCTCTTTCGTTCTTTCGGTAACGGAAACCAGCATGATATTCATCACTCCGATTCCGCCGACGAGGAGTCCTAAACATGAGATTGCTATCGCAGCGAGTCCGACCCCGCCCATTATCCCGTCGAACTGAGCAACGAACTTATCAGCCGTCTTCAGGTCGAAATCGCTGACCGCGTCCGATTTAACGCCGCGCCGCTGACGCAATATTCCATCTACCTCGGCGACGGCGTCGTTGAGTTGTCCGGTCTTGGCCTGGATGACAAACATTTCCTCCTCGCGATCGGGTGCGGCTTTTCTCGCTGTCCGGTAAGGCAGAAAAACTTTTCTGTCCTCCTCATTCTCACCGAAAAATCCGGCTTTACGCTTCTCGATCACGCCGATGATCTCCCAGGTCGTTCCGTTCATTCGAACGACCTTTCCTACGACCTCATCTTCTTTGCCTTGAAATAGAGCATCAACGGAATTAACGCCGATGACAATAACATTTCGGCGCTGAGCGTTGTCCGATTCGGAAATGAACCTGCCAGCCTTCAATACAAGGTTGGTCATCTCCATGTAGTTCGATGTGACACCGTCGGTCAGAGCCCAACGGTAGTTCTTGCCGTCATAAACGAGATTGTCGTCAAAGCCGCCGCTAAATGAGCCAATTCGGGGGGCGACGAGAGCAACGTCATTGATCGTTGTCGATTGGGTCAATAGTGCTTTTGCGTCATCATCGGTTAGTGGTTTACGGCTTCGCTCATCGCGGCTTGATCCACCTATGCCGGTCGAAAGGTGAAAGGCGGTTATGTTATTCGAACCGTACTCCTCGACGATCGAGACGATCGAGTTGCGGATTCCTGTCAGGATCGATGCCACTACGATCGCGGTTATGATGCCGACCACAATTCCGGTGATGGTGAGGACCGAGCGGAACTTGTGCGAACGAATCGAATCCATCGCCATTTTCAGCACTTCGTACGGTAATGAGGTAGTAAACTTCATTTATTTTCTCAATTTTTCGTGAGAGCCACGATCGGGTCGAGGCGGGCGGCTTTCCATGCTGGATAAAGTCCGGCTGCAACTCCGATAAAGCTCGAAACGCCGACCGAAAGGATGACGTACGCGATGGTGATACGCATCGTCATTCCGGCCAGAATGGAGATGAGCTCAGTCACGCCAACGGCAAGGATCAGGCCGATCATTCCTCCGACAATACATAGTAGAGCCGACTCGATCAGAAACTGCAGCAAGATCTGTTTTCGGGTCGCACCCAGAGCTTTTCTCAGTCCGACCTCGAAGGTGCGCTCGGTCACGGATACGAGCATGATATTCATAACGACGATTCCGCCGACGACAAGTATGATCATCGTGATCGGTATTACAACCGCGGCGATCTCTCCTGTGAACTGATCGATCTGGCTTCCCAGTTCTTTGGTGTTCACGAATCCGAATGTATCTTCGTCACTGCCGGACAATCCTCTTTTGTTTCGCAACAAAAGTTTTGCTTCATCGATGGCTGCATCGAATGTCTCTTCGCTCGTGCCTTTGCCATGGATCTGAAAACCATTTTCACCGATCCCAAATATCTGCTGGTGAAGAGTGACAGGAATATAGATGATACGATTGAAGGAAGAGCCGGGAAGCTGGCCGCGTTTATCTTCGACACCAACGATCGTCAGCGGAAGGCCGCGCAGCTTGATGGTCTTGCCGATCGCCGAGGAGTTGTTAAAGTACTTTTCCCTCACATCGTCCGCGATAACGCATACTCGGGCCGACCGCGATTCTTCATCGGGAGTAAAGAAGCGCCCTTCGATGATGCTTTTGTCTTCGATCGCTTCAAAATTTGAAGAGACGCCGTTGATGGTGACCGCCGGCATCTCCACTCCATTCTCACTAAAGTCGGCGTTCGCACCCATCTGTGCACCGACCTCAGAACAGTTTTTGCAGTTCTCCTTTAGGTAAAGGTACTCATCCCAGGTTGGCCGCTTGTTCCGGCGGGCCGCCCTTTCAAACGCCTCGTCAGACATACGGCCCGAGAATGCCATTCGGGCAATCATGAAATGATTGGCGCCGAGGACCTTAGTTATCTGCGTCGAAACGTAAGAATTCAGACCACTGATCGACGCCCCGACCACGACAACGGCAGCAACGCCGATAATTATTCCGATGAGCGTTAATATAGCCCGAAGCTTATGTTCGAGGATCGATTTTAGGGCGATCCAGAACGCATCGAAATAGAATGAATAGACCTGACGCATAGGCGTTAAAATATGACTTAAAATCGATTGACAAGCAGGTAAACGAACAGAGCCCGGGAATTGTTCTGTTCGCCGCAAAAAAAAACGACGGCCAGATCGACCGTCGTTTGTAATGCCAAAATGATTTCCTTTCGAATCTAGTATTCTGCGACCAGGTTGAGGCCGGAAACGCTATCTTCCAGCCCAACAATGCTCGGAGCAAAATAGAACTGCTTTGAACGAACTGAGACAGCAACTGTCTGGCCGCTATCAATATCTGAGAAGTTAAAATATCCGAAAGCACCCGTGCGGGCGGTGTGAACGGTGCCGTTCGACTCAGTCAAACTGACCGTTGCATTTCGCAGGGCGCGGCCTGCGGGCGTAAAAACCTGTCCGCTAACTGAAACCGGAGCTGCTGACGGAATTTGATAGGCCGGCGGCGGATTCGAAGCAAATGTGCCCGCTGCAGCTGCGGAAACACTCTGCAAAAAGCTGCCACTTCCAAGAACGAATACCGGGGTCACCGACGAAAAGCTGAACGAAAGGTTGCGGTTTGTGGTCAAGCCGAAACCTACAAAGTCCGATGAAAAAGTCACAACGTGATCGGGGGTCGTTGCTTGCATTGTTGCCGAATTTCCGCCATTAGAACCGACGATCGCGGGTGTATTGGCGGATGGTGAAAAAACGGCGGTCAAAAGAACTGTCCGTGTACCCGAACCAACGCCGACAGGCGCGGGCGTGTCTCGGATAATTTGGATCGTTACCGTCTGATTGAGCGGTTGTGTGACGGTCCCAGCTAGCAACGTGCCGGGCGTGGTGGTCGTGGTCGTCACGAAAAGATGGGCATTTTGGAAGCCCTGCAGCGATGCGGGTAGGCCGGCGATATTCAAATATTTAAAGTCTATCGGAGCGCCTCCGCCGATCGCATTAAAATTCCCGCTGGTTCCATTGTTAGTGAATAAATAATCTTGCCCTCCACTCTGTGACAAAAACTGTGCGAAAGTAACTGTTTGAGCATTGACGGTTGAAAAGGAAGCGAACAGAAGCAAGCTAAGAGCGGAGGCCGCTAGAGCGATCCGCGAAAATATAGTTTTGAAAGTAATCTGTTTCATTGTAATCGAGTTCTCCAAAGGGTGGGCGTTTCCGCAATTTTGAGGTCTTTAATAAATAAGGGATAGAAGTTAAAGAAACAAGACGTGTTTCTTGTAACTACAAATAAATTATCATTCGTTAATCGATCTGTCTATAAAAGTATAACAATAATAAACACTTTTGTACACAGACTTTATTCGATTCTGTTCGATACTTTAAGGCTGTAAGTGATTCATCTGAATCCCGGGTAGCAATTTTCACCGCTCGATCATCTCGTGATATACTTTCGCCTTGTTTCGGACACCATTCTTAGGTTTCTTGACTTTGATTTGCGGCTGTTCGCAGATTTTTCGGAAGGTTAGATAGCGATATTTTTGAGGAGACATACTTTTGAGCATCTTAGTCGATAAAAACACACGCCTGATCGTTCAGGGTATCACCGGTAAAGAGGGCACTTTTCACATGTTGCAGATGCGCGATTACGGCACGAATGTCGTGGGCGGTGTCACACCCGGAAAAGGTGGCTCGACGCACGAAAGCGTCCATGTTTTCAATACGGTCGCCGATGCTGTAAGAGAAACAGGTGCAAACGCCTCGGTGATATACGTTCCGCCTCCGTTCGCCGCAGACGCGATAATGGAAGCCGCTGACGCCGGGATCGCTTTGGTAGTGTGTATCACGGAAGGAATTCCGGTCGCGGATATGGTTAAAGTTCGAGAATACCTCGCCAGCCGCAATACCCGAGTGATCGGGCCGAACTGCCCCGGCATTATTTCTCCGGGAAAATGCAAGATCGGCATCATGCCCGGCCAAATTCATAAAGAAGGCCGCATTGGAGTCGTTTCGCGATCGGGGACGTTGACGTATGAAGCTGTCGGCCAGTTGACCGCACTCGGGCTCGGCCAATCGACGGCTATCGGCATCGGCGGCGACCCGATCATTGGAACAAATCATACCGACGCCCTGCGTTTATTCCAAGCAGATGACGAAACTGATGCGATCGTCATGATCGGCGAGATCGGTGGCACGGCTGAGGAAGACGCCGCGGCCTACGCCAAAGAGCACGTAACCAAACCGATCGTTGCCTTCATCGCCGGCCAAACCGCACCTCCAGGCCGCCGCATGGGCCACGCTGGAGCCATCATCAGCGGTGGCAAAGGCGGCGCAGGCGATAAGATCGCAGCAATGCTAGAAGCCGGCATCAAGGTTGCGGCAACCCCAGCTGAACTTGGCACAACCGTAGCCACCTTGTTCTAAGCAATTTCTTAGTTTCGTAAGAGGTATCTGCAATGGCAATTGAACGCACATTCGGCATCATCAAACCGGACGCCGTAAGCAACGGCTCCACCGGTGGGTTGTTGGCCATGATTCAGGAAGCTGGTTTCAAGCTTCTGTCGCTGCGCATGACGCGCATGTCCGTGCAAGAAGCCGAAGGCTTCTACGCGATTCACAAAGCACGCCCCTTCTTCAAGGACCTCATTGGGTTCATGACAGCAGGTCCCTGCGTGCTCATGGCGCTTGAAGGCGAAAAC
>JBBRUA010000007.1:0-25591 GCA_038248245.1 Pyrinomonadales bacterium
CGTTTACCTCACTTCTTGCAGAAGAATGAACCGATCACAAGGGTATCCATTTTTGTCCGTTGAAAGCATTCAATTGCTTGAAACGGTTCACACACTATCGGTTCGTTCTCGTTAAAACTCGTGTTCAGGATAACCGGAATACCAGTCTTCGTTTCAAATTTCTTAATCAAATCATAATATAGGGCATTTTCGTCCCTTGCAACCGTCTGAAGGCGGCCAGTATTGTCAACGTGATTCACCGCCGACAAACGGTCGCGCCATTCGGGCCGTATTTTATAAACGTGAAGCATAAACGGCGAAGGATGATCCTGTTCAAAGAGTTCGAATTGCCGTTCCTGCAACACCGATGGAGCAAACGGACGAAAGGACTCGCGATGTTTGATGCGGGCATTCAAAATGTCCTTCATGTTCGGAAATCCGGGATGTGCGAGGATCGAGCGGTTGCCCAAGGCACGCGGCCCCCATTCCATTCTTCCTTGAAACCAGCCCACGACATTGCCGTTTTTGATTTCTTCTGACGTATATTCGAGCAGTTCTTCCCGACCGAGTTCCTTATAGCTGACGCTGTAGCGTTCGAGTTCGGCCTTTATTACCGAATCGGAGAACTCGTTACCTAGATACGAATCCTTCATCACCCAGCGTTTGTTCTCTTTTAGGATCGAATTGCTGACATACAGAGCCGCACCTATCGCTAGTCCGTCGTCCCCTGCCGCAGGCTGGATACAGGTTTCGCGGAACGGTGTTTCGATCAAAAGTTTGCCGTTAGCCACACTGTTTAATGCACAGCCGCCCGCCATCGACACCTTTTCGGTAGGAACAAGATCGTGGAGCGAATTGAGCAGATGCATGTAGTATTTTTCAAAGACATGCTGCAAGCTGAACGAAACATCCATGTCCCGCTGTGTGATCTCGCCGTGTTTCTCACGCGGAGCGCCCAATTCCCTGATAAATTTGTCCGAGTAAAGACGATGGACAACCATTTCTCCCGCATCGTTGATCTCCATGCCTTGATTAGCACCGAAAGGCAGAAAATATTCAGGGTTTAACTCGAAACCGTCTTTCTTCGATATCAACATCTTCTCGAAAAAGTCGTGATAGACATCGCTGCCGAGTGGTGCGAGACCCATTACTTTGCCTTCGTCGCCGTATTTACCGTACCCGATGAACTGGCAGACGGCGGTATAGAGCGTTCCGAGCGAATGAGGGACGAATATCTTCTTAAGCGGCTTTATTTCATCGCCGGAGCAATCCGAAAGCAGACACGAGACGAAGTCGCCCGAGCCATCGATGGTTATTCCTGCACATTTGTCCCACTCGGATATGAAATACGCGCTCGCCGTGTGAGCAAGATGATGCTCGACGTTATACGTTTGGAACTTTAGCGTATCCGAATCAACCTCGCATTCAGCCGCGATCAACGATTTCATATCGTCGAAGGTCTTGCTTTTACTACGCATTCTGGCGAGGTTCAAGAGCTTTCCCGGATGACGAAGCGAGAACTCTAATTTTTTACGCAGATTTGCCGAAGAATCGCGCCCAACGGCCACGCCGTCGATATCCGAAAACGTAACTCCGGCGATCTCAAGGCATTTTTTGATCGACAATGTCGGGAAACCAGCGTAGTATTTCACGCGATTAAGCCTTTCTTCCGCAAGTGCGACAACTGGCACACCGTCAATGATAACCGCCGCGGATGATCCGGCGTGAAACGTATTAATTCCTAAAATGACACTCATTTAATTAAATTGAAAGCACTAAGATTTCTTTTGATTGGACGATTCGAGATAAACGCTGTCAGCGACTTTGGAAAGCGGTGATATAAACTTACTCATCTGACGAATAAGGTGCGAAGAGTGAACCACTATTCGATACTTTAGAGGTAACAAATCAACGTCGGAATGTTGGATTCCGAGGCCGAAATAGCAGTCGGCCGTCATTGTTGTCGTCCCAAACTTTTCCTCGAAGGTTCTCATTAATTCAGATGGTGTCCAGTAACGAACCTCAAACCCCTCGCCCTCAGTAAAACCACGCCGACGGTGTTGCTGATACTGGCGGATGCCATATTTATTCGGCATCTGAAAAAGCGTGTTTCCGTTCGGCTTTAATACCCTGACAACCTCATCTAACGAGGTTCGAACATTTTCTTTACTAAAGTGCTGAAAGACGCCATAGGAGAAAACCGTATCAAAAGAATCGACGGCAAAGGGTAAAAATCGAGCGTCTCCGACGACAAAGCTAGTCTCCACACCTAGTTGCCTAGAGACGCGCCGGGCCGCTAGTACAGCGTCAAGGCTTGGGTCGATACCGACTGCTTGATATCCTTTTTGGGCCGCCGCGATCGACCATCTACCCCAATTACAGCCGATGTCGAGCAGTCTTTCACCGTTTCCTTGCGGCAAACGACATTCGGGAATCGGGTAACGACTCAATCTATTCTGCACGGAGAAGTAGAGATTGCCTGACGTGTATGGAATCTCGCCTTGAACGAACTTATCAATGTAATCGCTCTCGTCTTTCGGTTGATGCGACTCAATCGTTCCATCTTTAGAGCTTTGGTTGTTCGAAATTTTTTCCAAGGTCCGAGTGATATAGTCGTGCGTGGTTTCTGCTTCATCCACCAACATGATCGCAATACCGTCATAAACTGGATAGGTATGATTCTGGCGGCAAACAAGATATTCACCTTCCACAGTTAACCCTGACCTGTCGCGCGGACACACGAGGTGCCTGATTAACCATTCATTCATAGGAATAATTTACTTGGAATCAATGACCAGATTCCAAATGCCTTCGTTTGCTAACTAGAAAACTAGCAAGCCATAGACTCGCACCGATAACAATAAGCGTCCGTATTACCGAAGGGAACATTGTAGCAAAAAAACCCTCGTATGAAATGACAGTTAACAGCAAAAAGTACGCGGCCTTCTTCCACATTGCCGGATTCGGGGTTTCGATCAGAGCGGTGTAGATCAAACGGAGGTATATACCGAGAAGCAACATTCCAAGCAGAATTCCGATCGGTCCAAAGTTTCGAAGCAGATCGCCAAAGGGCGAGATCGCAAATGAATTCTCGCTATAGTTGAAATAGAGGTCGCTATAGGCACGAGCGTCTGATGTTTGAGGCTTTTCATTCCAAAGAACCCGAGGGATGAATGACGTGTAAGCGTCATTAATAATATTGTTCTGCAGACCGTAACTTTCCTCGTACGGCTCAAGCTTTTCGTATCGGGCGACAACAACAGCGAGCGAACTTAAATTATCGATACGGTCGGCGAGTGCCTGCGCACTCTGTCCAGCGATCACCGTTGGGTCGGCGGTGGTGAGGTAATCAAGGGTTGCTCCGACCTGTCCAAAATAATCACCCGCGCTGATGCGAGCCTCTGAGCCTTTAATGTTACGAAAAGATGTTCCGTAAGTGATGCCGATGAATATAGCAACGACGCCGATCAAGCCACAGATGATCCCGGTCCTCAATCTAAGCTTACGGCCGGAATATGCGTAAGCCATCGCTATCGGCATCAATCCAATGATAAGGCTGCCCCGTGAACCCAAAACGGCCATTCGCAAAGGAAGAAAGAGAATCAATACGACCAGTATTATCCAGTAGATACCATTGCGTTGTTTCGAGCTAAAGATTCCCAGCCAGAGGAGAACGGTGCCCTCGGTGAGAACGATCGCAAGAAAAAATAGCGTGCCGTCGAAGATATTGACGTCACTGCTTCGCTGAAATCCTAAAATACCCTGAACAAAGCCGAGTGCGTTGAAGGCGATGCCGATCGCCAACAGAAGCAGTCCGGGCATCCATAATTGCTCCGGTTTCCAGTTCCACTTCGGGAGATACGGCGAGACCTTTTCAGCAAAAACGCGGCCGATCGGCAATGAATAACCAAGCGTTAACCCGGCAAAACCCAGGGCAACGTACATTAAGCTTAACGGGTATTGATACTCCGGATCGTCAATGAAAGATAGAAAGTACGGGTCAACCAACTTGAACGATACAATTACACCGCCGCCAATGAACGCCGGGAAAACATAACTCCAGGCAGCGAATATCAACGGATGGAAGGGGTTGAATTCACCGCGAAAATAATAATAAACGCTTGGAGCAAGCACAACCGCTCCGGCGAGAAAAACCCACGGCAGAAGGTAATACTCTTTAAGCGAACCATCAAAATCGCCGTTGAGCCAAAGTATCCCGAGCAGCCCCAATAATGCCAAGCCAAACAGGACGGCAACGCCAACGAGGACACTACGACCTTCGCTCCTCTTATTGTTTAACCTTGCGGTGTTTGGCACGTTCATGAATATTTAAAGTTACTGTATTCGTTAGAGTTCGTCAAAATTATCAAAAACGGGCAAGTGCTGCATATCCTTTCGAGTTAACACTTTCTTTCTTTTGAAATTCAGTTCTGCTATTCTTACGAATCACGATTTTGAATTAACATAGCTTTAGCTATGTAGGGATTAAAAAAAGTCCCTGATTTGGCAGTGCCAACAGTCGAGGGCTTTCACATTGGTACAGTTGTAGAAGCTTCGTTATAAATTCATTATTTGATAAAGATGAGACATCTAGGGATTCCCCAAAGAATTGCAAGAGCATACACTTTCTATTCCCCGATCCAGAAAGGTAAGTACAGGATCGCCGATCTGTCGCTGCGATTTTCTCACGAACTCCCTCGCGAGATGCTGATCAAAGCAACGGACGGGCGCGAACTTGTGATAGATAGCGCTAACGAATCATATAAATACTTGTATTTCACGGGTGTTTACGAACCCGCAATTACCGCAATTTTCCGGGCCTTGGTAAAACCCGGTGATGTTTGCCTTGATATTGGAGCAAACATCGGCTGGTTTACAACCCTTTTTCAGCAACTCACCGGAAGATCGGGTACGGTACATTCGTTTGAACCCACCCCGCCGATCTTTGAAAAGCTTCAGAATAATTTAAAGCTAAATCCAGACCCCAATAACGTAATTTTGAATAATGTTGCATTGGGCGACGAAGAAAAAGAGATCGAACTCCATATTTTCCCTAATCTTCCCGACGGGCACGCGTCAATCGCTACCTTTGACAGAAAAGACTTCGAAACTTTTTCTGCCAAGATGATCACATTGGACTCCTACCTTACGACCAATAAGATTCACAATGTAAGTATCGCCAAAGTAGACATCGAAGGTGCCGAATTGATGATGCTCAAAGGTGCTTCAAACCTTTTCAGCCAGAAACAAATGCCCGTATTGGAAATCGAAATGGCGCTCGCGACGTCAAAGGGTTTTGGCTATACGCCTAATGACCTGATCGAATTCATTAGTACGAAAGGCGACTACATCTTCTATAAAATCGACGAACGAAAGCTGAAACTCACCCAAATAAAAGGCTTTGCTAATAACGACATTGGGGCTAATGTCTTATGTCTGCCAAAAAACCACGACAGTCGAAACCTGGCTAAATGGATGACATAAAAGCTATCGATCCGGCAACTCGCAAACCGCGATCACGCCATCAGCCACATGTGGCGAAAATTTAACCGCTACATCGTTCAGCAATCTGTAGTACCAAGGCGAAAACGGCCGGTGCTCCGTTCCAATGTCATAAAAAAGAAACTCACTGACCTCAAGGCCTTCTCTCTCAACGATCAATTTTAGGGTTTTAAATGAGTAGTACGCGACGTGATCCGGATGTACGGGTTCATTGACGCCGCTTTTGCCCCTCAGAAAATAGATGCCAAATCTCATCGCGCAATAAGCATTGATCGTTGTGATCACAAGCTTTGACTGTGGCCCCATGAACCGTTGGATCCCGGAAAGGAAGAGTCCTGGATTCGAAAGATGCTCGATCATCTCGCCCGCAATTATCACGTCAAACGTCTTATCTAGGGGAACTTCGCTCAGCTTTTCCACATCAGCTTGAAACAGATTCAGGCCGCCGGCCGCTGCCAAAACGTCGATACCTGCCTGGTCGAAATCGAAGCCGTACAGTGAGGCCGCGATCTTTTCCAATTCGAAATGCAACAACATTTCCCTATCGATAGCGTCCTGTGTATACGGATAGTTCGTACATCCGAGATGCAGCACCTTTTTACCGGCACAGATAGCTTTTATAAAGTCGACACGCTGAACAAGCTTCATTTGAATAAACACCTTATCGGCCTAGGATACTGCGAAGTAGAATCTTCTCATCAGATGTAACAAAGCCCAAAGCCCAAAGTATACAGGCATAAACTAGACCGCCAAGCCCAACAGACGCAATCAAAGTGATCCAGCTCACTTGTAGGATTGAGTTGACGAGCAATTCGATTGCTGACGCAAAAGCCGCTGCAAAAAACAGGCTTCCAGCAAGTCCCAGCCAAAACCTGATCTGTACCTTTCCAAAAAACGTTCTCTCAACATAAAAAACAAACGAGAATATAGCCGCGAAGGCTATAAATCGTGCTCCCCCAATCCCGACAATACCGTAACCATTCGTAAAAATGATCATCAGGATAATTCCGACCGTCGTTGATAGGCCAGTCGCGATCGCATTAAAGTGAGGAAATCCCAACCCCTCGGTTGTCTGCCACGCTATCGACATTATTGCGAGCAATCCAAAACATCCGACCTGCAGTATGAATAGTGTCGACGTATGTTCTGCGAAGTCGGCTCCCATCCAAAGTGATAGAAAAGACTTGCCCTGAACTAACACACAGGCTACCACGAAGACAACCAGCAAACTGACGACCTTCGTTGACTTCGTGTAGAGGCGGAGCAATTTCTCGGGTTCATTCTTTAACTCGCTCGCGAGCGGAAAGATCACCATCACGAGACTCGAAATAAATGCCTGCAGTTGCATTGCGAGAGACATCGGAACTACATAATATGTGAGTGCCTCGGTACCCAGCCGATGAGCGATCCAGCCGCGTTCAAACAGGAGAAGGACATTCGCCAAAACTTGGTATCCGATCGTTCCGGCACTATGACGCAAAACAAGACGTAATGCTTCCCGACCGAACCGTAACCTGATCCCAAACTCCGGTAAAAGTTTCTTTGCAGTGATCGCGAAAAAAATCGAAAACAGCGAAAGCACACCTAAATTCCACCAAAAAAGAGCGAGGAGTCCGAATCCGAGATATGTCAGAACGATATTTCCGCCGATCAACAGTAATCCATTAACCGTAAAAATCTTGGAATAGACGTCAAAACGTTGAAGCCCGAGAATTACCGAACTAAAGACCTGATTCAGCATCGACATAAAAATTATGCTTGATGCTAAATAAAGTGATTGGATGGCCTTTGTTTGTTCGGTCGGGTCGATCCGGAAGACTTCCCTCACCAGCCAACCCGCAAGAGAACAAATTATCACTACTCCAATTAATCCAACAGCTAGATTCAAAAAGAAACTTGCTGAAATGATATTTCGGATCTTTTCATTCTGTCCAGAATTCCGATACTCGGCAACGTACTTAATGATTGGCCTGCCGAGATTAAACGTAAAAGAATAACCAATAAATCCTAAAACCAGGGCATAAATTCCATAATCATTATTCCCGAGTGACCGAACGATCATCGGCGTCGCAACAAAGCTTAATCCAAGCGGCAGGAACCACGTCAATGATCCGAAGGCGACATTGCGAACTATGCTCATGCTGGTCTGTGCCTGAATTGGACTACTCATCGGCTGGCAAGCGACCTCTTGTAGCTATCCATCGCAATTTGGGCAACTTTTCGCTCGTCGAAATTCTTCAAAACAAAGTCGCGACCTTTCTTCGACAGTTCTTCCCGCAATGCAACGTCATTTTTAACCAGTAAAAACGATTTAGCCAATGCCGCCGCGTCCCCGGCCTCGATTAGAATACCCGTCTCGAGGTTTTTGATCGCTTCGGGAATAGCGTTGATGTTCGTCGAAATGCTTGGCAAACCCAACGCCATTGCCTCAAGCAGTGCGATAGGTAAACCTTCAATGAAACTTGCTAATGCGAAACCGTCCGCTACCCGAAAAAAGGAAAGCACTTCGTTTCGGCTCTTTCCCACGGACTCCGAAAGAACGAGGCGGAATGTATCGCCTAGCTCGTAAGAATCTATCCGCGCTAGATCGACCGAATTTGGCATTTGGGGAGTGAGCCAAACGAATGAAATGTCAGCGTCCGCCTTTTTCACACGCGAGGCAGCGTCAAGAAATACCCAACGCCCTTTTCGATCAACGAATTGTCCGACACAAAGAAATACGAACTTGTCCGGATGTAAATCGAATCTTCGTCTGACAACAGGGACGTCCAATGGAGCGGCAAATGCGGCTTCGATCTCTTTCGGATCGACAGCTGTGTACGTAACCTCCATTTCCCGCCAGAATTCATCAGATACCCAACCTTTTAATTTATTACGAGTGTCATGATTCGACGGAAAAATGTGAAACCTCGGCAGTCGTGAAACGAATTGAAGCCTGATCCTCCAAATCAACTCGCGCAGCTTTGAAGCACGGGGCATGAAGTTGTGCATCGTCGTGAATACGTGAGCTTTTCTTATCGCCAACGCAGTTAATAATATCCATGACTGCCAAGGCGGGGCATCGATATGAAGAATGCTCTTACTCAGATCGTATTTCCGCAGATGTTTAAAACTGCCGTATTCTGCTCTGATTCGGAGCAACTGTCGTTTTAATTTTTGAGCCAAACCTGGTGCCTGGCTTATATCGATCGAATCATTCAGAAATTCGTGCGGGATGTTGAGCTGATCGAGGAAGAACAAAATGTCCGGCATCGTATCGCGCGGTAAAATAACAACGATATCAAAATCGGCCTTCGCCTCTTTCATTATCGCCAACAAATAGATCTGTGCTCCGCCCCACTCAACGTAATTCCAGAGAAAAATGAGTTTTGGTCGGGAATTAGTCATTTACAACTGATTTGGAGAAGGTTTCCGAAAGCGGTTTCTCTTCTTGTGCCAGTGCCCAACCACCTTCGATGTTCCGACCCAAGGCAAGACGAATGAAGAATACCGGTACTGCGAGAAAACCTTGCAAACGGCTCGGGGCACCACCAAGATTCATATTCAATCGCCGACGAAGGCTATAAGGACCGGTGGGCTTAAAAAGTAACTGATTCAGTTTATCCGAGGTGGATAATTTTCGAAAACCAGACACAAGGTCATTTGGTTTACAGAAAACCCGGGCTTTAGGTTCGATCAGTAATTTCCAACCGGCTCGCCGCATTCTTGGTGTGTATTCGGCGTCGCCATACTGAACGAGATTTTTCTCATCCATTAATCCGACTTCCCGGATGGCCTCCGCAGGATAGAGAACACAATTCCCTACAATTAGTTCGACTTCCCAAGGCTTGTTGGGAACCGTCCAAACGGTTTGTTTGTACCAATGCCGAAATCCTCCGCTTAATAACTCGAATCTTGGCGATACCTGAAACAACCGGTGCGGAGTATCCCAATTTAACAAGAGCGAACCGACCACTGATCGCGAATGTTTTTCAGCACAACTGACCATGTTCACAATGCAGTTCTCGTCAAAAATTTGATCGTTATTTATAGCGAGAATATAGTCCGGCTCGTGCTTAAGAGCGGCTGCAAGACCTCGGTTTGTCCCGGCGGTGTACCAAAGGCTTCCATCACCTTCGACTATCTCAACTTTCGGGTACTCCGATCGAATAGCTTCGGCCGTTCCATCAGTCGATCCATCATCGACCACGATAACGTGCAGATCAATTCCGGGTAAAACAGATCTTTGAATGCTTTGGAGGCATTGCAGCGTTTCTTCCCGTCGGTCGTGAACTGGGGTAACTACTTCGACTTTGATCATGCTTCCTAGGGATAATTAGAGATCGCTCAGGCCGTGGCGAGCGAGATGACAGTCAGCATCGACCATGATCTTGGTCAGTTCTTTGAACATCGTCTCTGCTTTCCAACCGAGCACGGTTTGGGCCTTTGACGGATCACCAATCAAAAGATCGACCTCGGTCAGTCGAAGATAAGAATCGCTCAATTCGACCAAAACGTCATTCTCGCGGATCTTATGATCTGACGAACCTGACTGCTCTTCGAGTTTTGCTACATCGACGCTCCGAACGACTCCTTTTTCATTTCCGCCAGTGCCGGACCAACCGATTTCGACACCGACATGGCCCAGTGCTTCTTCGACAAACTCGCGTACGGAGTGCGTTTCGCCGGTCGCCAGAACAAAATCGTCTGCAGACTCCTGCTGTAGCATCCGCCACATTCCTTCGCAGTATTCAGGAGCAAAACCCCAATCTCGTTTTGCATCGAGATTGCCAAGAACAAGTTTGTCGGCCTGACCAGTGATAATCCGCGCGATTTCCCTCGTTATCTTTTTGGTTACAAAAGTGTTCCCGCGGCGAGGTGACTCGTGATTAAAAAGGATTCCGTTAGAAGCAAAAATGTTGTACGCCTCGCGATAATTAACGATTGTCCAGTATGCGAAAAGCTTTGCCACGCCATAAGGTGAACGCGGATAAAACGGCGTCGTTTCACGTTGCGGGACTTCCTGAGCCTTGCCGAATAGTTCTGAGGTAGAAGCCTGATAAAACTTTACCTTTCGCAAACCGGTTTCACGAATCGCATCGAGGAACCGGAGCGTTCCCAAGGCATCGACCTGCGCCGTATAATCCGGAATGTCGAACGAAACTTTGACGTGGCTTTGGGCCGCCAAATTATAGATCTCGTCGGGCTCGATCTTCTCAAGTAGTCGGTTGAGACTACTTGGGTCGATAAGGTCGCCATAATGGAGGAATAAACTCTTGTCGAGAATCTCCGCGTCCTGGTACAGATGATCGATACGTCCAGTATTGAAAGAACTGGATTTACGGATAATTCCGTGAACTTCGTAGCCTTTTTCAAGCAGAAGCTCGGTCAAGTAACTCCCGTCCTGTCCTGTAATCCCAGTAATTAATGCCTTTTTCATTTGAGATCCTTATCAACTCCCCTGCGTCGTCAAAAACCATTCATATGTCGTCTTTAAGCCGTCGCTAAGCTGCGTTTTATACTTCCAACCTAATTTGTCTAGCCTGGATACATCCAGCAGTTTTCGGGGGGTACCATCTGGTTTTTCTCGATCAAAACGAATCGAACCTTCATATCCAACTGTCCTTTTAACGAGATCTGCTAGTCCACTTATCTTGACATCGATTCCGCAACCGATATTCAAATGAGTTATTCCACTTCCATAGATCATCGCTGCATCTGCACTTTCCAATAAAAAAACGATCGCCTCGGCGAGATCGTCAACAAATAGGAACTCACGCCGCGGACTTCCACTACCCCAGACAACTACTTCATCGAGGCCGCCCGTTTTCGCTTCGTGGAATTTGCGTATCAATGCTGGGATGACGTGTGATCCGGAAAGATCGAAATTGTCGTTCACACCGTAGAGATTGGTCGGCATCGCTGAATAGAAATTACAACCATACTGCCGATAGTAATTTTCACAAAGTTTGATTCCGGCTATCTTCGCAATAGCGTAGGGTTCATTTGTTGGTTCCAGTAGTCCCGTAAGCAGGAATTCTTCTTTGATCGGCTGCGGAGCGAGTTTTGGATAAATGCATGAGCTTCCAAGAAAAATTAGTTTTTCGACTTTATTACTATACGCGGCGTGAATAACGTTGGCCTCGATCATCAGATTTTCATAGATGAATTCACCGCGGAACGTATCATTAGCCAGTATCCCACCGACTTTAGCCGCAGCCAAGACAACAATTTCCGGCCTCTCGTCGTTGAAAAAGGATTGGACTGCTGACTGGTCTTTAAGATCGAGATCGGATGACGATCTGGAAACGATATTCGTGAACCCTTTCTCCGCTAGTTCTCGCACGACGGCACTGCCGACCATTCCGTTCGCACCGGCAATGTAGATTTTTTTATCTCTGTCGATCATATACGGAGAAACGGTAAACCAAAGCCCCGTACCTGAGAGATCCGGAATCGATGGTTAGTTTAACTCTCTAAATTGAAACGTCTCAATTTACTCGTCGTTTTGAGTGTAGCTCTCGCGACTATAATAACTTTGATAATATTGGTAATTTCCTTGTGCCTTTAGGTTGACGTTATTTAGGACGACGCCGAGTATCTTGGCTCCGATGTCGTTGAGGAGTTGTCTTGAACGCCTTATCACCTGGCGTGAGCTCTTTCCTGAATGCACAACTAGTATGACCCCATCGACCATCGAGGCGATCAGGACGCCGTCGGTAAACGAAGCGATCGGCGGCGAGTCAATTACTACATGAGTATATTGCTTGTGCAACACCTTCAAGACCTTCGTCATCTGTTCAGAGCCTATCAACTCTGCCGGGTTAGGCGGAATCGGACCCGACGTCATCAAGTGAAGTTTTGTGCCCGGATCCAGTTTGACGACATTTGTAACATCGGATTCGTCGAAATCACTCGAGAGCAGAGTACTTAGGCCTTCGCCATTCTCAATACCAAAAACCTGATGTAATCGCGGGCGCCGCATATCAGCGTCAATTATGAGTACCTTTGCTCCGGTCTGTGCCAGGCTGATCGCGGTGTTCGTCGCCGTCGTCGTCTTACCTTCCGAAGGCAAGCTTGAGGTAACGAGTAAAGACTTCGGGGCGTGCCCGGCTGTTGAAAGTAGAATCGAAGTACGCAACTGACGATAAGCCTCCGCCAGGGCCGAGTTAGAATCTGCGTAGATCAGTAATTCCGAATTTGCACGCTCTTGTTCCGCGTCCGCTGCCCCGCCGACTAAAAGTAGCTTACGTTTAGGCACAGAATCGATCGTCGGGATTGCCGCAAGTGCTGGCAATTGCAAGTAGTTCTCGATCTCTTCGGTAGTGCGGATCGTATCGTCGAGATATTCAAGGAACAGAGCGAGCCCCATTCCGAACAATGTCGAAAGGAATAGTGCCGCCATGACGGTCGTTAAACGACGCGGAGCGATCGCCGTTTCAGGTGGGATCGCGATCTCGGAAACGCTAATGTTGTTATCGGTTCCCTGCGAAGCAACGTCATTGCCGCTGACTTGCTTGCGTAGGTCGTCAAGAAAACCTTTATTTGAATCTATGTTTTGCTGAAGCAGCTTGAGGCTGACAGCACCCTGGTTCTGGCCTTGGGCCTGATTGTATTGCTGATCAAAAGCAACCCGAACCTCATCCTCAAGTTTTTTGGCCTGTAAAAACTTCGTGCGTAGGTTCTCGATCAAGGTTTTTGTGGTTCGCTCGCGATAGTTCTCAAGATCCTTAACAAATCGCAGACTGGCCTTGTCCAAAGACTCTTGATAACTATTGATCTGTGCGTCTATCTCTTTGACTTCGGGAGCACCGTCTTGATACTCCTGAGTTAAACGCGCCCGGATGGTTCGCAAGTCCGCCACTTTTTTAACTGTGTCGGCCTGCATCATTTTGATGTTATTTTCTTGTTCGGTGATGAACCGGCCGGCAAGTTCTTCTGCCTGAGCTTTAAGTCGTACCGGATCAGCCTCGACGGTGCGATAATTCGCCTCAGCGTTCTTTCTCGCATTTTCCGCTTCCAGGAGCTGTTTGTTAAGTCCGGCTAGTCTTTCCAATACGATCGTTTGGTCAGGTGAAGTCTTGAGAATTCCTTCTCTGGCAGTTAAATTTGAAAGCTTTTCTTCGTCTGACTTGATATCCGATTGCAATGTCGCGATACGATCCTGCAAGAAATCGTTTGTCTTGCGGCTAGTCCCTGATCGTTTTTCCTGATTGATGTTGGTGAAGGTCTCGGCAATGCCGTTTGTCACGAACGCCGCGAGATCCGGGTCAGTATTGTTGAAGCGAATATCAATAAGTCGTGTATCTTTAACAGACGCCCGTGCTTCTCTAACCGGTTCGATGCTCAGACTCTTACGGATGTGATCCACATATGGTGCGAGGCGTACGGCATCATTTATCTCATCGGAAGATGCGAGAGTCGAATTTGCGGCCAGATCGTCACCTGATTTGGGAGTCGGGACGCTCGCCAGCCCTACCGATCTCAACATTCCGCGCCACCAAGAGACGGCACCCTCAGTTTTTGCTAGCTGAAAATTCTTATTCGAATCGAGGTTGTGTTCCTTGACGACACGACGCAAAAGCGAGTCACTCGACAAGATTTGCAGCTGAGTATTGAAGTATGACGGATCTTGATTCGAAAGTGGCTGACGTCGGTCGGCGGTTACAACATCTTGATTCGCCTGCTCGTTGTCGACCTGAACTGTCGCATGGGCCTGAAAGATATCCGGCTTGCGTGCCATGTAAATTGCCGCCAGCGTTGTCATCAAAACCGCGACGCCGATCACGAGCCAAAGACGTTTTCTTATCGCCCTCCAGTAATCGATGAGCTGAAAACCTTCAGACACGGAGTTTTCTCGGTACGAAGGATAGCGGCTTGATCCGGCGATAGCAGGCTCAAACTGTCGCTCGATTTCCACCGACTCGTTGATTGGAGTCGCAATTATACTGCGTGTCTCTTTCATAAAAACTAAATAGACCCTAGAATCCGCGAGCGAATATCGTCGGCAGACCGTTTGTGAACGCCTTCATAAACCCGTTCATAAACGCTTTCGTGCCGTCCTTCGTTACGGCAACGATGTCATTCGGTTCCAGGTAAGGATCGTTAATTTTACCGCTTGCGATATCCTTTAGGTTGAATGGCAACTCTGTCCTTTCGATGCTGTCGGGCTTTTGGCGTAAGATCCGAACATTGTTTTCGGCCGCGGATTTTAATCCCTCCGAGGATGCGATCGCCTGTCTTAGTGTGATCGGCTCACGTACCTGTATCTGCCCCGGTTTCACGACGTTGCCGTAAACATATACAAGATCGGCATCAAGAACCGATACGATGTCGCCCGGCTGGATCCAGACGGTCTTTTTTCCTTCCTGAATGTCACGTAGCTTATAGCTCATCAATAACACATCGTCTCGATCTGACGAGGTATCGGACGCGGCTTTGCAGTTACTCGAACTTCCCGTTCGGGCAAGTATTAAACGCGTTCCTGATTCTTTATTGGGACCACCGGCAAGAGCGAGCAATTCGAGCAAATGCATTCGTTTGCTGACATAAAATGTCCCGGCCTTTTCGACCGCGCCGATGACAGAGACCGATTGGGATCGCTGTTCAGCGACATTGACATTTATCTGCGGATCCTTCAGATAGCTAACCTTATAGGCGGCCTCAAGATCCATCGCGAGTTCTCGCTGAGTTTTGCATACAGCGACCACCGGCTTGCTAAGGCGATATAGATTGATGGTTCCGTCCGGATTGACGGGTGCTTTAAGGTTAAGTTCAGGATGCCGGAAAACCTGAATATCAAGAATATCTTGAAACCCAATGCGGTAACGATCGTCCTGATTCTCAGCAGCAACTTGCCCGAAGGCATTAGCGGAACTCAAAATGAAGGCCGCGGCTATAACTGCAAAATTTATGTAATACTTCATATCTTCAATCCAAAACCAAACTTCGACTCGGGAAGAGACTGTTTAGACGCACGAAGCTGCGTAAAGTTTGTAATCATTACCGTTTTTTGAAACTACAGAACAAATGCAATCCACTATTCTAGCAAAGAGTCAATGCTTTGAAAACAAAGGTTTTGAAAGTTTCGATAATTTCGCTAAACTTTTACTCTTCTGCACGAACAAATATAGATGGAAAACGCTACGCCGATGCTCCGGCAGTATCTAGAGATCAAAAAACAATACCCCGGAACGATATTGTTCTTCCGGCTAGGTGACTTCTACGAAATGTTCAACGAAGACGCTATCGTCGGTTCGCGCGAACTCGAAATCACACTCACCGCTCGTCACAAGGACTCACCAAATCCCGTACCGATGTGCGGCATTCCGCATCACGCAGCCGCAAATTATATCGCCAGACTGGTTCGCAAAGGCTATCGCGTCGCGATTTGCGAACAGACTGAAGAGGCTGGAAAAGGCGTAAAACTTGTAAAACGTGAGGTCGTTCGTGTCATAACGCCTGGAACCGCGATCGATCCACAACTCGTCGAGTCAAAAGATTCGGTGTATCTCGCCGCGATCTGCGGTGACGGTGATTCATTCGCTATCGCATTCTTAGAGCTGTCCGCCGGACAATTTAGTACTACGCAGATTTCGGGTGTTGGGTCATGGGATAAACTCCGCGATCAGGTCGACGCGTTTGCACCTAAGGAGATCCTTTTTCCACGTTCTCTCGAGCGTGAAATATTTTCTGCATTCGGTCCGGATCAAGAGAATTCTCTATTTGCGGATGATTCGACGAATAATCAAGGCCAAGCTGGTTTCGCAACGCTCACACCTCTGGATGATAACAATTTTAATTTACAGGACTGCACAGAACTGCTTAAATCGCAGTTCGCAGTCAAAGAACTCACTGCATTTGGCATCTCGGAAAAGCCCGATTCGATCCGAGCATCGGGTGCCTGCTTGCGTTATGCTCAAGAAACGCAGCGTACAATAGCGGGACATATCGATACGATCGAATATTTCGAGAGTTCCGATCATATGGTTCTCGACGCGGTCACGCTGCGAAATCTTGAGATAGTCGAATCGCGAGGCGAAAGTTCGAAGCGTACGTTATTTAGTGTGCTCGACCAAACCGTTACCGGGATGGGATCACGCCTTTTGCGTCAGTGGTTGCTCCGGCCTTCGCTCAGGCGTAGCGAAATCCAGACACGCCTCGCGGCTGTGACTGAGCTTTCGGACACTATTTTTCGCGAAAAGCTTCGGTTTCTTCTCAAAGCGGTTAGCGATCTTGAGAGACTCATTGGGCGACTCAACCTCGGCACCGCGAGTCCGCGTGATCTGCTTGCACTCAACCGTTCGATCAAACAATCTCCTGCGGTCAACGGTGTATTGGGAGATGCGAGCTCGCTTTTGCTACAGGTTCTTTCCGAGAATATTTTTGAGTTGCCGGAGATCCGAGATCTGATAGATAGAGCGATCAGCGAGGAACCGCCTATCAACGTGAGCGATGGCGGTGTCATAAGTACTGGTTTTGATGCCGAGCTTGATGATCTGCGGAGTATTTCCACGTCTGCAAAGCAAACAATTGCAGCGTTCGAGGCGGATGAGCGAACGCGTTCGGGGATAACAAACCTAAAAGTTCGCTTCAATAACGTTTTCGGCTATTACATCGAGATTTCAAAAGGAAATGTGGCCCGTGTGCCGGATGACTACGAACGTCGACAAACACTAGCCAATGCCGAACGTTACACAACCCCGCAGTTGAAAGAGTGGGAGCAGAAAGTACTCGGTGCCGAAGAACGTATACTCCGGTTAGAGACCGAGCTTTTTCATTCGGTTCGAACGAAGGTATGCAATGAGACCCGAAAACTCCAATCAACCGCCCGGGCGTTCGCAACCCTTGATGCCCTATGTGCGTTGTCGGAAACGGCTGCCCGTCATAATTATACTTGCCCCGTTTTACATGACGGCGATGAGATCGAGATAAAAAACGGGCGCCACCCGATCGTTGAAGCGTTCACAAGGGGTTCGTTCGTGCCAAATGATATAAGGCTGAACAATTCGACCGACCGTTTGCTGATCATCACCGGTGCCAACATGGGCGGTAAATCGACAATTCTTCGTCAGATCGCTTTAGTACAGATAATGGCTCAGATAGGATCCTTCGTTCCAGCCACGTCTGCGAGGTTGCCGATCGTTGACAGAGTTTGGACCCGAGTCGGAGCTTCTGATGATCTCGCCTCCGGGCGCTCGACCTTTATGGTCGAAATGACCGAAACCGCTGAAATACTGCATAACGCCACTCCTAGAAGCCTGATACTTCTTGACGAGATCGGACGAGGTACGTCAACGTTCGATGGCCTTTCGATAGCTTGGGCTGTAGCGGAATATTTACATGATTCTCCAGCCCACTCGGCAAAAACCTTATTCGCAACTCACTATCACGAAATGACGGAGCTGGCCGAAAATCTTCCAGGCGCTAAAAACTATCAGATCACCGCCGGAGAAAAAGATGGCGAGGTTGTATTCTTTCATAAGCTTCAGCAAGGCAAGGCAACGAAATCATACGGTATCGCCGTCGCACGTCTCGCCGGCCTCCCAAGTACGGTGATCGAACGGGCAAAGGATGTCCTGGGCAAACTTGAGCAATATGAACTGGCGGTCTTCGCAGGCGAGAAAAAACGTGGACTCGCTAAAGCGGCGGGTGAAAATATCGCGTCTCAGTTTTCACTGTTCGCCGTTGCGAATGAAAGTGCGATCGACATTCTGCGCGAGGTTAACATCGAGCAGATGACGCCCGACGAAGCGAAAGATCTGCTAGCAAAAGTCCAAGCGAAGCTCATCTAAAATATCTCAATGGCCCGTCTACCGCTTTCTGGTGAGAAAAGTAACTGCACTGTGTTCCCTGCCCCATTTTTCAACTGAACAAAAACCTTCCTAACCACTTTGGTGCGTGAAGTTGTGTGATCGGCTCCGATTAGTTTCAGCGTATTTCGCAGCCATACCTCTCTGTCTGCCCATTCAGGAAAAATATTTCCAAGCAGAGTTGAAAGGGCTTCGAAATTTTTATCGCTGAGTTTACCGTCCGCTTCGAGAGAACTCGTGACGGTCATTTTCGCCTCGTTGAGATTTGCTTTTGCACCCGAGATCTCGAATATAATCTTCTTATCCGCAGAAATTCCCTGCCATCTATTATTCTCAATGGTCGATGAAGAGAGTTTGATGGGAATGGTCTTCGAAAGTCCGTTGATGGCCTGATCGTAAGTCACGCCGATGCCGCTGCCACCGTCACCAAATGAAGACCCGGATCGTTTTGACGTTCCGAACCAGAGAGCGGCGTAGTTTCCATCAATCGCCACACCGATCTCTTCCCACGGGAGATCTTTGAATATGTCTCGATTTAATATGATCGAGTTATGAAGCGCACTTTTCTTCCAGGCCTCCAGAGCGAGTTGAGGTGTCGCTTTTCCTGTCGATGTCACATACAACGTTTCGTATCCCTGTCCTGAGTATCCGCTTTTCAAACGCTTTGGAGCATCGATTATGCATGGCCAAGTTTTGTCATTCTTAATATCGTACGGACAATTACTCCAACTGTGCGTGAATGATTTTACATTGATCCTTAGATCGATCAGATGCCTGTTGGCAACCATACTAAGCGAACTCGAAAACTTAGCCGTCGTCTGGCCATTTGCAGCACGGTATTTGTTCACAATATCAAAAAGAACCTGTTCATCCTCTGACATCTGGTCACCGGCACACGATTTCTCAGAAAATACCTGCGAACCATTACACTGAACCTGTCCGTAAATAATTAACGTGGCTGATGCGACGCAGCTAACAATCAGAAATACTTTGAGAATGTTTTTCAGCATATGTTACGGTATCAACACTTTCGGATGCGAAATTATACATCGGTTCTTGAAAGAGAATCGAAAATATTTTCATTTTGGTAAATATTTTGCAATTATTAGTTCGAGAGTCACCAGTCGTCAAAATCTTTCACGGTCGCGACTTTTGGTAATAGACGAGACCGGTAGGCTAGGAGATAGTCGATGTCTCAAACCTCCCACCCACTGGATCTTCGAAGAGCAATCCATCTTTTATGCAAATTCCTCGCCGTTTTCGTCCAACTTTATTAATTATTTGCTGACTGGTAAAATCGATTTTAGGGTTTTGAAACATTTTTTTGATGAACGATCAGTTATTATCCTTGCCCCTAAGGCAAAAGGTCGGGCAGCTTTTCTTTATCGGCATTCCCGGCCCAACGCTTGACGAGTCGACGCGTGAACTCTTAAAAATAGTGTCGCCCGGGGGCATTTGTCTTTTTACAAGAAACATCCGAGACGCCGAGCAGACTCGGGCGTTACTTGCCCGTCTTCGCGAAGAGCTGCCAGTCAAACCATTCTTAAGTCTCGATCAGGAAGGCGGTCTCGTCGACCGGCTTCGAAGAATTTTGACGCCAATGCCTGCCGCTACTAAGATCAAGACAAAAGCAGACGCGGTGAAATTTGCAGAACTGATCGCCGAAGCTTTGCGGATCCTTGGCTTTAACATGAATTTTGCTCCGGTAGTCGATGTCGTCGATGGGATTCGGGAACAAACCTCAAATGGGCTTTATTCACGTGGATTCGGCCGCTCGAAAGATGATGTTGTTGAACTCGCCGGCGAGTTTCTCAAATCGTTGCAGGGTAACGGCGTGATCGGATGTCTCAAGCATTTTCCCGGACTCGGAGCGGCAAAGGTCGATTCGCACGAGGAATTGCCGTCCGTTGAAACCTCTGACGAAGAGATCGACGGCATAGACCTGTTCCCGTTTCGAAAACTCATCGAAGCTGGGAATGTCGAGCTTGTTATGTCGGCACATGCCACTTTCCCAAAGTCTCGCTTGCAGGAAACTGATGCAGATGGCAAACTTTTACCGTCTTCATTAAGTCACAATTTCATAACCACATTGCTTCGCGGCGAGTTACGGTTTGACGGACTCGCAATTACCGACGACCTTGAAATGGGGGCGATTTTGAAGAATTACGGCATCGGATCCGCTTGTGTGATGGCGGTTGAAGCCGGACAAGATCAACTGGCGATCTGCGCTGAGCCCGCGAATATTCGGGATGGGTTTAACGCTGTTATTGACGCAGTCGAAAGCGGCGAGATTAGCAAAGAAAGACTCGATATGTCGCTGATCAGGATCGCCAAACTAAAATCTCAATTGGATGAACCACGAGCGTTTGATACCGAGCGCCTGACAGAGATCTCGACTGAGATCGAAAACTTTAACGAACATCTGAACCGCTGAGGAGGGCCGACCGATTTGCGTAAATTAATACTTCTTGCTTTAGTTATCTCATTCTTTGCCACTGCTTCGACCTGTCGTAAACGGAACACCGAGTATGTGACGGTCGCATTACCAGAGAAATTCACTGCGTTTGATACCTTGACGATGACGGCGTCCGACGCTGCTGCGGAACGCGTAAAAAACTTAATGTTCAATTCGTTGGTAAAAAAAGACGCGAATTTCGATTATGTCGGTGAACTGGCAAAAGAAATTAAAACGTCCGCGGACGGCAAAACGATAACCTTTATACTGCAGGACGGAGTGAAGTTTCATAACGGTCAGGATTTCACATCGGCGGATGTAAAGTATACATTCGACGAATTGTTCAAAAGCAACGGTTTCAAATCGGGTGCATTCTTCGACACGATTCCTTTGGATAAAGCTGAGACACCGACGCCGATCACCCCTGTCGCCCCCAACGGGAATAAGGCAGTTAAACCTACTGAAGCGCCGAAAACAAAACGAGTTGCACACATCACCTCGATCGAAACACCGGATGCGAAAACGGTAGTCTTCACGGTAACGCGACCTGCATTAAGAAATCAGTTGCTTTCAAATCTTGTTGCTATACCGATCATTCCTGCCGGCTCTGTCCAAAGCCAAAAAGATCAACCGCTTGGCTCAGGCCCATTTAAATTTGTAAGTCTCGACGCGTCTCAGAACATAGTTGAACTGGCGGCGAATCAGGAATACTGGGAAGGTGCACCAAAAGTTCAAAAACTTCGCCTTAAGACTGTGACCGACGCGAATTCGCTTCAAGCCGAGCTCCAAACCGGAGGGGTTGACATCGCTCCAAACCCGAATAATATTTCGCCCGACACGCTCAAGTCCTTTGGAAATAATCCGGCCTTGAAAATAGTTCAATCCGACGGGTCGAATATCCAGTACTTAGTGTTTAACACACAGTCAACCCCACTGAATAATCCCAAGATCCGACAGGCGATCGGTTATGCCATAGACCGGCAAAAGATTGTTACAGAGCTTCTTTTTGATCAAGCAAAAGTCGCCGATTCTATCCTGCCGCCGCAATCTTGGGCGTTTAGCAATGGAACTCAATACAAATTCGATCCGGAGAAGGCTAAGCAGTTGTTACAGGAAGCCGGATATAAAAATGAGCCGATCGTCTTCAAATACGGGTCGGGCAATTTAGCGGTTAATCAATACTCGCAGGTCATCCAGAACGCTCTGACGGCAGTTGGCTTAAACGTTCAGATCGAAACACTTGAGGTGAACACGATCCGCAAAGAACTCGCCCAGGGCGAATTCATGATGTATACCGGTGTATGGATCGGTGGAAATCAGGATCCGATCTTTCTCCGCGATCTGTTCAGCTCGACAAAGATCCCGGGCGGCAGCGTCTCTTGCTGTAATCGGAGTCGATATTCGAATGCCGAGGTTGATAAAGCTGTCGAAGATGCAGTGAATGAAACGGATAAGGCAAAGGCCAAGGAACTTTACGCTAAGACATGGCAGATAGTTAGTTCCGAAATGCCCCTTCTTCCGCTCTGGTATCCCGCAAATATTGTCGTCGCGAATAAACGCATCGACAACATTAAGATAAGTGCCAGCGGGGACTGGAGCTTTATTAAGGATATAACCGTTTCTCAGTAGCTCAGTTGGCGGGTGGGCTTGACAATTCAATCGCAAACGGTAAAATAATGGTTTGCCACGCGGGAGTAGCTCAGTGGTAGAGCGCGACCTTGCCAAGGTCGAAGTCGCGAGTTCAAATCTCGTCTCCCGCTCCATCTTCAGGAGTAGGCAGTTTGCAGAAAGCAGTAGGCGGTGGAATTGATCGACCTGCCGACCGCGTTCCGCTAACTGCCTACTTTTCTTTAACATCGGCGGCGTAGCCAAGTGGTAAGGCAGAGGTCTGCAAAACCTTTATTCATGAGTTCGATTCTCATCGCCGCCTCCAATATTCTCACTTAATACAAGAACTTACCCGAGTCGGACTTTGAAGCCGTAAAAGCTTGCGGGACTATCGTAAAGTCCTACATTTATAATTCGTCGCATCCGCCAATTACGGAAAACGAACCGATCTCAACGTGTTTTGAACCATAGAAATGCGGCGTTAAGGACAAAAAGGTAAGGGATATTAGAGTCGTAATCTGAGAATCGCTGAGCTCCGGCAGGTAAGGATTTCAAACCCGGTTTAAGCCGCTTTAGTTGACTCTTGCAAACATTTCCTCGAACCTTTCACGTCCGCACATCTAATCGCTTACCCTTGTTCGTCGGCCGCGGCCGTAGCGCTGTCAGATTTTGCTATGTTATCAGTAACATCATGGTTTTCAACGACGGGCGTCAGGGCACGCAAAGCTGTGAATGTAATCAAGCTTAGTACAAGTGCTATTTCGATTCGACCGAAGGCAACGGCCGAGCCGATCGCGCCAGTACACCAAATACTTGCTGCGGTCGCAAGGCCCTTAACATTTGTACCTTCCTTCAGAATTGCTCCCCCGCCGATAAAACCGATACCGCCGATCAAGCCCTGGAGTATCCGGGCTTCCGATTCCGCACTCGCGCCCGGCGTATTTCTGGCAATCAAAATAAAGCCGCAAGCCGCCATGGCGACAATCGGAAACGTTCTCAACCCTAGGTTCCTCTCTGATTTATGACGTTCCCACCCGATCGGAACTGCGAGTAAAAACGCCATTCCGACACGCAGAAAATCAACTAATGCGACCTTCCATTCGAAAGAGAATGCGTTCGATAAAAATTCCATATGTTTTGTGCCTGGCTGATGGGCGGCGAATCTTTTTTACCAATCTTAAAAAATATCCTTATGCGATAACACCGCTGGCAACGTCCAGGCCCTTAATCCGAAAAGCTTATAAAACTTTCCTTCCAATAAAATGCTTTTCGCCCTCACTATTATAAACAATTGGTGAATTTGATGAATGGTTGAGAAATCCATTCTGAAAGAAATATGACTATTCCCGTTTTTCACCAAAAGTGTACCAGACCCCGAAATTGTCCGCCTATGTACGTGAGGTTTCCGCACATAGCATATCGTTATTCTGGTAACAAAATATTTTTAGATAGCTTCTAAAATCGTTACAATATCCGGCGCGACTACCTTTTAGGCTGTAATGGCGACGGATATGTTGTTACGCGTCTTAACAAGGATTTTGTTCCGCACCCGAATCTGTCAAATGCTGGTAAAATCAAACGATGAAGTTTTTGACCACGCAAATTTCTTACTTTCTAAACCAAAATCAGATTCGTCAAAACATCAGTGCGCTGCTCAAGTATGTGCTTTTTCTGCTCGGCGTAATTGCGGTTTATACCGTTTTGTTTCACCTGATAATGCTGTATGCGGAAGGGCGAGATTTTTCGTGGGTCACCGGACTTTACTGGACGCTGACCGTGATGAGTACGCTCGGATTCGGCGACATCACTTTCGAGAGCGACGCGGGTCGCGTCTTTACGATTGTGGTTTTGCTGTCGGGAATCGTACTGCTGATGATTATGTTGCCGTTCGCCTTTATCCGGTTTTTCTACGCGCCGTGGATCGAGGCGCAAATTCACGTCCAATGTCCGCGGGCGGCTCCGCCGGACATCGCCGGTCACGTTGTCATTTGCCGTTACGACACAATCGCGCCGAATTTGATTGAAAGACTGCGGCATCACGGCATTCCTTATTTTGTCGTCGAATCCGATTCGGCTGCCGCCGTTAAACTCCACAACGACGGAATTTCGGTAGTTCAAGGCAACGTTGACAGCAGACTGACTTATGAACGGCTTCGGGTCGGCAAAGCGCGGATGATTTTCGCCAACGCCGAAGACACGACTAACACCAATATCATTTTGACAATCAGAGAAATTGCGCCGGACGCGCCGATTGCCGCCGTCGCGGCCAATGAAGATTCCATTGACATTCTCGAACTGAGCGGCGCGACGCACGTTTTACCGCTCAAGCACGTATTAGGCGAGCATCTGGCAAATCGAATCAACGTCGGACAGCGGCGGACGCATGTCATCAAAAAGTTTGACGATTGGCTGGTCGTCGAATTTACCCTGCATAACTCGCGGTTTGAAGGATTGAAGATCAAAGAAACGCGCATTCGGGAATTATCTGGAGCGAGCGTCGTCGGGGTTTGGGAACGCGGGCGGCTTTTGCCTGCCGGACAGGATACAACGCTTTCTGATCTCAGCGTTCCGGTTGCCGTCGGCACGAAAGAGCAAATAGATAAACTCGAAAAGATGCTCGCCGAAAGCTCGACGGTAGCCGCGTCCGCAACGGAAGCCGCACTGATTATCGGCGGCGGGAAAGTCGGCTGCGCCGCCGCCGCGGCGCTTAAACGAAAAGGCGTAACGGTGTTTGCCGTTGACTGTAAAAAAGATTTGCGCGTCAGTCTCGGTCAAGTTGCCGACCGCGTAACCATCGGCGACGCCGCCGACCGCGAAACTTTGATCCGCGGGGGTTTGCTCGAGGCGTCTTTGGTGATTCTCTCGACCAACGACGATGCGGTTAACATTTATCTTTCGATTTACTGCCGCCGCCTCAATCCGAATCTTCGCATCGTCAGCCGCATTACTCACGAGCGGAATCTTGAAGCAATACATCGAGCCGGCTCCGATTTCGTGTTGAGCTACGCTCCGCTCGGCGCGGAATCGGTTATGGCTCTGATTGAGGGACGCGAGGCGGTCATTATGGGCGAAGGGGTCGAATTTTTTACCGTTGATTTGCCCGCGCCGCTTGCCAGTCGGACGCTCGCCGAAAGCGGCATCGGAGCTTCGACCGGACTCGTCGTGCTCGCCGTTCGAACTGGCGGCGAAACGATTGCCAATCCGTCCGCTTCAACGACATTGCCGAAAAACAGCCGACTGAGCGTGCTGGGGACAC
>JBBRUA010000008.1:0-23390 GCA_038248245.1 Pyrinomonadales bacterium
CTAGATTGTCGAGATTGGGTTTGGCAATGTCTGGCTCTTCGAGCGCCTTGACAAGAGAGTCTATTTTCGACGCATCGATTCTTTTTCCATCTGCGCGATATTCGGATGCCTTTCGAACAATCGACAACTGGCCTTTCTGAGGCTGTCCCAATCCGCCCCAGGTCGATGTAATGTCGATATTATCTATCTGCCGCTGTTGTCCAAATGCCGAAAAAACTCCGCAATAGCAAAGGAGAAAAAGTCCAAGTATGGTGATCTTCATAAATGTTTGAGTTTTGACGATTTGGAATATTGGATGCCCTTTGTCGAGAAAAGGTGCGAATTAGCTTCTGAAATATTCAATACGAGGCGGCGAGGTGCTCGCGCCGCCGGTTTTGTTAAAAAGTAAAGAAAGCCAGTCACTCCCGTTTTCGGTTCTCGCAATGACTACGGTGCAACTGGATTGCTTTTCTTTTTTGGGGCGCGTTCGACGTAGCAGTCGGAGCGGCAGTTGGCTAGTTTGCCGACCTTTGAGCCTTGGGCTGAGGATCGTTTACGGCGGTTGAATGACTCAAAACGTCTGTGGGTTACGTCGTCCATAATGTAAATCTCCTAGTGGTTGAAGCTTTACACTCAAATTGTGAGTGTGCCGTCTATATTACACGTGTTTTTTCGTGTGTCAACGGCTCCCGCTCGCCCCGCAGGATCTGCGTTAGGCATAAAAGGTCGATTTCTTAGATACAGGCATAGTTTACTTGGCTCTTGCGTAGCTGATTTTATTACCTGATCGAAAAAAAATAAAAAAGGCGTTCGATCTTGGGATCGAACGCCTTGAGTATGCAATTGCGTTAAGTGATTACCGCTGTTAACGACCGAGTATCGAACCCAATATACTTCCAAGAATGTTCAGCGAACCACCTGAGCTGTTTCCGTAACGGCTGGAACGGCATTTGATCCGATCAGACGATTGACAGATTAAGTGAATATTCCGCTAACTTTACAGAACCATCAGTTTCGACAACGATCTTGTAATTACCATCTTGGGGGAGCGTAAGGTTAAAATCGATTCTATCGACGTATATTGTGTATCCGTTTGGTGCAATAAGGGACATTTTCGCACCTTTGTTGCTAAGGAACTGAACTTCCATTGTTTGCCCTTTTTTTGCCCCTAGAACGTAAGTATGGACATCTGGAGTCACGGCACTTAAAACACCCGGATAATCCGCTGAGGATCTTCCAGGGTTGAATTTAACCGTTTTCGTAAATGTTCCGGTCTGAACACCCGGGATGTTTGGAGCGGAACTGCTGCTACCGGTAACAGAGAACGTGATGTCATAATCCGAATTCGCATTTCCGGCCTTTACGATAATTTTATAGTTTCCGCTCTTATTCACGGTGTCGTCGAAAGTGACAACATCACCACCTCCGTTGACGGAGTTTCCCGACGGATCTTTAACAGTAAAGAGTGCGTCTGAGGTTCGGCCCTGTGTCATGTTCACAACCAATTTCTGTCCGGCTGAAATTTTCAGAGTGTAGGTGTAACTCGTGCCCGCGGCGATCGATTTACTGTAGGATTTTGAGGTGCTTCCCTGCGAGAAATTCACGACCTCGCCGTTACCCGATCCGCTAGTTAAAGCGGGAGCAGTATTAGCTGGTGCTGAATTTGAACCGGAATCAGTGCCTACCGAATTTGTCTCTACACTTGCCGGATCGGATCTACGGATCTCTTTGGAACTCAAAGAATCACCACATCCGGCAGTGAGCCCGAACGCTGAAACAATAAATAAAACGACGTAAAGTTTGTTAGATATGAACATAATGGATTTTTCTTTTAGAAAGACTTTAAGCCAAGATTGCTAGCATTTGCAAATTTGGACGGAGCCGCAACTATGGATAGATGATCGGATCCGCCTCGAAAACTCAGGAGACTTATGCTAAGGTATGAAAATCTCTGATAACCAGAATGGTCAAGCAACCAGTCCGTGGATCCGCAAATAAGCTGTTCTGACGGCACGGATGGTCTAAATGCCATCTCAAAAAAGAATATGAAAATAACTAAGGCGCTTCGGCTTAGATCACTTTCGTCGAAGCCTTTTATGAAATTGACGATCCTGCTCGCGATCACAATTATGGCGAGCCAGTGTTCCTGGTTCGACAAGTCTAAAACCTACCGTCTAACGAACAAGCTAGATGGCAAAGACAGGTCGATGTCATTTAGCAAGAGCGGTGGTAGCGAAATAGTAATTAAGGACTCGGCGGACGATGAAGCTCAGTACTGGAAGATAACGCCGGAAGGAGATAACTATTATATTAGAAACGTCCTGTTTGGAAGCAAGGAATCGTTAGAGGTCAAGGACGACAAGAGCGACATTTTCGTCGGAATGGCTGTGACAGCTAAAGACGATGGACAAATGTGGGCGATCTCGCCGGTCGGCGATGATTATTACCGTATCACTAATAAATGGATCGGAGATAAAAAGGCGTTGTCACACCAAAAAATCGAGACCGTAGACATTAAACTCGAAGATTCAAACACCAGTGACGGGCAGCTTTGGAAAAAGGTAGCGGTGCAGAACGGATACGTTCGTTTCGTCAACAAAAAACTGGGTGACAGCATGTTTTTGACTGTTCCCAATGATGGCAAACTGGCTAATTTGGGAATGGAAAAAGGTGATTACACAGGAGCCAATTGGAAATTATCACCGGCCGGAAATGGTTGTGATAATTTTGCTAACGAATACGCTCAGGGTAAGTCTTTAGATGTGGTCAATGATGATAAAAAAGATAGTGTTCAGGTGACTAAAACCGAAAACGTTAGCGGACAGTGTTGGAAAATGACCCCGGTCGGAAATGATTACTTTCGTTTGACCAACTCATTTCTCGGGGAAACAAAATCGCTAGAAGCCACTGCTCTCGTCACTTTTTCTTTGGAAATGGCCCCCAAATCTGACACCGATCCCGGCCAACTTTGGCAAATGACGAAAGTCGCAGGTAAATAACAGCTCGTCAACTGATTGGCAAACGCCCCGAACGGCGTCAGAGTCCGCCGTTCTTCTTTCGGCGTTCTTCGTCGGCCTTCTTTTTGATTTCGAGCTCGACATCAGCGAGGAAAGACGCGGCTTTGGGGGTGTAGATCTTCACTTCGCCATTGACAAAGCTGCCATAAACCCTCTTTTCGCGCAGAGAAACCAGATAGGTTTTCGAATTCCAATCGTATTCGTACCTGGTAAATTTAGCACCGTTATCGTTCTGCCATTCACGCGGATGAGCCTGCGTGTGATCGCCAAATTTAACTTGCAGGTCGCTATAAAGCTCGTCCTTCGACTTGTTGTCCGAGTATACGGTTTTGAAATCGATACCCTGCACAACCCCGTCGATGATGTAAGCGCGGACAGGAACAGGCTCGGAGCTGAAGCCTTTGCTAACGTAGCCCGGCCTCTTGGCGTCAGGGATGAGGATCGCCAGACTCGTGGTCGGACCGACATTGCCGACGTAGCAAACCTCGCTGATCTCGTATTCGGCGGCGACGACCTCGCGCTTTTTGCCGTCGATCTTTTTAGTGACCTTCGGGCACGCGGCCAATGACAACGGAGCTCCGATTTCCTGACCAAAGATCGTGACCTTCGCAGAAGTGCTTTGCTGGCTAAACGCTGTCGACGGCAGCAATAACAAACCGACGATAAAACAAACGCGGGTTAATTTGATCAAGCTAATATTGGTAATACTCATATTATTGTTTACTTAATGACGGTCGAACTAATCCTCGAACTGTTTCTTCAGGCTCTCGGTATAAGGTGCTCGGGCGACGCCTTTTTCGGTGATTATGGCGGTGACTAGGTCGTTTGGGGTAACGTCGAAGGCGTAGTTGGTGATGCCGACGCCTTCGGGGGCGAGCTGGTGGCCTTTGACGTGGGTGACTTCGATGCGGTCTCGTTCCTCGATAGGGATCTCGTCACCGGTGGGCGTGTTGAGGTCGACGGTTGAGAGCGGGGCGGCGACGTAGAACGGGATGCCGTGGCGTTTTGCGAGGACGGCGACCATGTAGGTGCCGATCTTGTTGGCGACGTCGCCATTCGCCGCGATGCGGTCGCTGCCGACGACGACCGCCTGAATCGTGCCTTTCTTCATTATGTGACCGCTCATATTATCGGTGATGAGCGTGACGGGAATGTCGTCTTCCATCAATTCCCAGGCCGTCAAACGCGCTCCTTGCAGATAGGGCCGCGTTTCGTCGGCGATAACGGAAATGTGCTTGCCCTGATCAACCGCTCCGCGAATGACTCCGAGCGCCGTGCCCCAAACTCCGCCCGTCGCCAAAGCTCCGGCGTTGCAGTGCGTCAAAACAGTATCATTGTCGGCAAGCAGTTCACCGCCGAACTGAGCAATCAGGCGTTGTGATTCGATATCTTCTTCGTGGATGGCTTTGGAATCTGCGATCAGGATCTGCTTGATCTCGCTAACCGATTTGCCGTCAGCTTTCGCCGCCTGAAAAGTTCGGTTCATACGGTCGATCGCCCAGAAAAGATTGACCGCGGTCGGTCGCGTCTTGGCCAACGTTTCGCTGATGAATTCGAGTTCGTCTTCGAGGTCCGCGACGGCCGTGCCGACGAAATTCTTCGCTCCCAAAGCAATTCCATAAGCCGCCGAAACGCCGATCGCCGGAGCTCCGCGCACGACCATGTCTTTGATACCGGCAGCAACTTCTTCGTACGACTTAAGCGTCAACCAGACAGTCTCGGTCGGCAGCAATCGCTGATCGAGCATTAGAACGCCTTCGTCGGACCATTTTACGGGGATGATGTTGTATTTCATTATTTATTGGTTGCGGCTCGTGGTCTGTGTCCGCGAAATTCCAGATTATACATTACGATTCCCGCGAATGTGAATTGACGCTCCTTTTTCCAAACTTTTCTCGTCGGATTCTCGTTCTTGATTCCATGAGATTCGAAAACATCCTCGACGATCTGCATATTGCCGTCACCCGACGGTGGTGGACGCAGATTTTTACGGCGTTCACACGCTGTTTGCTCGCGGTCGCATTTATTCCGCCGAGCTACAAAAAGATCATTCACGAACCGTTTACGTCACTGCCCGATTCGAACCCGGTCGGGCATTATTTTAACGCGTTGCTGGCGACCGGTTTTTACTACGAGTTCATCGGTTGGTCTCAGATGATCGCGGCGATATTGCTGTTGATACCACGATTTTCGCATCTCGGGGCGTTACTTTTCTTGCCAATAGTTGCAAATATCGCTGTGCTGACCACGTCGGTCGGATTTCAGGGCACGTGGATCATCACGATACTTATGACACTCGCGGCTACGTGGCTCGTCGCTTGGGAATACGACCGTCTGAAGCCGATAATCTTCTCCGATCGCGAAGAAAAGCCGCGTAAATTCAGCTATCAGTTTCTAACGATACCCGCGTTTTTTGCAGCCGGCGGTTCGGTCTTAGGTCTATTTTCATGGGTGATCCGGCTTGGGAATATGTCGAATTATCTGACTTTCGGCATTGCACTGACATTGATCGGAGCTGCTTTCGGTTTGGTTGTCGCACTTCAGTATCGATTTATGCCCGTCGGACATTTGAGGGAATCGAAGCCATGTGACGCCGCGAAAGTTTGATAGTCGCCCCGCTATCGTTTATATTCGTTTGATACTTTTCGATAATCTAAACGCAATTATGACGGAGGCCTCGACCGATATCGCTACTCAAACAGTAACTACGAAAGACGCAACGACTTTCCGCACCGATTTTGAACTCAAACGCGAATTACCCGATCAGCTGAAACCGCTCGCAAAGATCGCGTCAAACTTTTACTGGTCGTGGCAACCGGAGGGAACCGCACTTTTTCGTGATCTCGATCCGGCACTTTGGGATAAATGCGAGCAAAATCCGCGGCTATTTCTAAAAAAGATCAGCGGATTGCGTCTGTATCAACGGGCGGCGGATACATTATATATTGAACGGCTACAGCGTTTTGCCGATAAGTTCAACGATTACATTTCCGCCGCCAATGATGAGACGGAGTTCGCCTATTTTTGTGCAGAATACGGCGTGCACAATTCCCTGCCGAATTATTCGGGCGGCCTCGGCATCCTTGCCGGCGATCATCTGAAATCTGCGAGCGATCTAAATCTGCCTTTGAAAGCGATCGGACTGCTTTATCGTTACGGATATTTTCGCCAAAAAATCCGGCACGACGGTTGGCAGGAAGAGTCGTACAACGACGTATTCGAGGGCGAACTGGCGATCAGCCCCGTTTTCGATGCCGACGGTGAGCGCCTGACGATCAGCGTGAACATTCGCGACCGACGCGTGGTCGCTCAGGCGTGGCTAGCGAAGGTCGGCCGCATTTCGCTCTATTTGCTCGACACGAATGTTGCCGAAAACAGCGAGGTCGATCGCCTGATCACCGGCCATCTCTACGGCGGTGATACCGAAACCCGCATTGTCCAGGAAAAGATCCTCGGTATTGGCGGCGTGCGTTTGCTCAGGAAACTCGGTGCGGCTCCCAAGGTTTTCCACCTGAACGAAGGCCACGCAGCATTCTCGACCTTGGAACTTGCGAGCGAACACATCTCCGCTAATCCGGACGCAAATTTTGCAGATGCGGTCGAGGTTGTACGTAAACAATGCGTCTTCACAACCCACACGCCGGTCGCTGCCGGAAACGACGCCTTCCCGCCAGAACTGCTCGACGAATGCTTCAGCGATTCATACATTGCGGCGTTAAAGCTGACGAATAACGAATTTCTCGCCCTCGGCCGCTCGAATTTGAGCGACGAGACGGAATTCTTCGGGATGACGCCGCTTGCCATTAGAATGTGCCGCTCCGCTAACGGCGTAAGCGTAAAGCACGGCGAGGTTTCGCGTGAATTGTGGCTAAAAATGTTTCCTGATCTGGCGGACGCCGGTGAAGTACCGATCACGTCGGTCACGAACGGCGTTCACGCTCCGACATGGATCGCACCGGTGTTTCAAACGCTGTATGAACGGAACATCGGCGAGAACTGGCACGAGATCGTTCGCGACGCTGATTCCTGGGCGACGGCTGTTAACTTCATGTCCGACAGCGATGTTTGGAAGGCTCACCGGACGCTGAAGAGTTTGCTGATCGCCTTCATCCGTGAACGGACCAAGTCGAACGACACCGGGGATCTCGACACGATCAATGAACGCGAGGATACGAAGAAATTATTCTCGCCCGATATCTTGACGATCGGCTTTGCACGGCGTGTTGCAGCGTATAAGCGTTGGGATCTACTGTTTTCCGACCTCGAGCGGCTACTCAAAATGGTCGATCACGCTGACCGTCCCGTGCAGTTCGTCTTCGCCGGTAAGGCACATCCTCAAGATCGCACCGCGAAAACCATCCTGCAGGAACTTATGAGCATCAATCACGACTCGAACTGGCAAAAGCGTGCGGTTTTTATCGAAGATTACGATCAGGAAGTCGCCCGCTATCTTGTCCACGGCGTCGATGTTTGGATGAATGTTCCCCGCCGCCCGATGGAAGCCAGCGGAACTTCGGGCATGAAAGCCGCGATGAACGGAGCGCTCAATTTTTCGATTCTTGACGGCTGGTGGATCGAGGGTTACAACGGCGAGAACGGCTTTGCGATCGGCGATCTTGAAGAAAACCTGACCGAAGATCAAATGGACGCCGCCGATGCTGAGGCTTTGTATTCAACGCTTGAGAACGAACTTATTCCGGCGTATTATTCGCTCGATTCGAACGGCTTGCCCGCCGAATGGATCGCCCGAATGAAAAACTCGATCGCCACGCTTACGCCTCAATTTTCGAGTGATAGAATGGTGATGGATTATCTAAAGAATATTTACGAGAAGGTGTAGATATATGCAGAACCTCGAATTTAACGAACGTGCAATTCAACCGGTCGAGTGCGTCAAAGAGGCTTGGGCTCTTATCAAGGACGAATACTGGATACTGTTCGCGGTTTCGCTCGTGGGAGCATTGATCGGCGGTGTCTCGATGTATGTTCTGATCGGGGCGATGATCTGCGGGATATTTAAGGCCTATCTGAACAAGATTGACGGCCACCGAGCAAATTTCGAAGATCTCTGGCAAGGATTCAGTTATTTTATGCCGAGCCTGTTAGTTACGATCGCGGTCTTCGTTCCGATCATCATTTGGACCGTTATGATGGTGATGACATTGTACGTTCCCCTGATTGCCGCAGCAGTTATGGGTCCGAAAGCCGATCCGGCTGCAATCATCGGGCCGTTCGTTGTCGGACTAATCCTCGATTTGATCGTCGGGATCGTGATGGTCGGCCTTCACACTTTGCTGATCTTTTCATTTCCATTGATCGTCGATCGGCAGTTGTCAGGGGTGGACGCCATTCGTCTAAGTGCCAGGGCGGCGATGAAAAACGTCGGCGGCATCGCGGGTTTGTTTCTAGTGAATCTCGGCCTCGTACTGCTCGGCTACGCTGCTCTTTGCATCGGACTTTATCTCGTGATCCCGATCATTACGGCGACGCATCTGGTAGCATATAGAAAGGTTTTTCCGCGAATTGAAAACCGCTTTTTTGAACCTCCTCCGATGAGCGCCTACGGTGGCGGATAAGAATTATTATGTCTGCAAATTTTGTTGAAATTGAATCGATCGAACACCTCGATGCATTGTTCGAAAAGTCTTTTACTGCTCCGGTCGCGTTACTCAAGCACAGCAATACGTGCGGGATCAGCCTTCATGTTTACGAGCAGGTCGCTGAGGTTGATGGAACGGTCAACGTGATCGTAATTCAGAATCATCGTCCGATCTCGAACGCCTTGGCGGAGAAGACCGGACAGGTCCATCAATCGCCTCAGGCTTTCGTTATCAAAGACGGAAAAGCGATCTACCACGCCACCCACTACGGCATCGATCCGAAAAAGATCGAGGAAAGCCTAAACTCGTAAACCCATGCTACAGCCGTCTCAAATTATCGAAGAATCGGACAGCGAAGTGTCGATCACATGGTCGGACGAAACCCAGTCGCGATACGAAGCTCCCATACTTCGCCGTTCCTGCCCATGCGCGAGTTGCGTCAATGAATGGACCGGAAAAAAAATCCTCGACGACAAGAATATCCCGGACGATTTAACCTTCTCGACCATCTCGATCGTAGGCCGATACGCCCTGAACTTTCAGTTCTCAGACGGTCACGACACCGGAATATTTAGCTTTGCTTACCTTTACAATTTGTACGCCCCGCCTAAATGACCCCCTGATAGATCGCATGATTTTTAAAGATGCGGGCGTGATATACTTATGTCTGCCACCGTCTATGCGGTGAAACTGACTAAGATCTATGCAAGAACGAGATATATTTGATGAACGGCAGGAAACGAAGACCGCGAGCTTTTCTTGTCCGACGTGTCGCGAACGGCATGATTACGATGTTCGTTGGCTAAAACGGGTAAAGAAAAAGCAGGGGCCGAGGCAGATGAGTGAGCAGGATCGTGCCCAGTATCAAAAATCGCGCGACTATATGGTTCGTGTCGATGATGTACTGATGTGCAAGAACATCCGCTGCCGCAAGCGATTTGATATACCGTCATCGCAGTCCATCGTTTTTATCTAAATCTGATTTAAGTCGAAAAAAAAGGAGCCGGAAAATTCCGACTCCTTTTTTCTGTTTAATCGCACCTTTAGAAGATCGAGAATGTATATTCGATCTGCTTCGTGACAGACTGTCCGACCCCGTCGATCTTTTTCGGTGTGAAACTGATCCTTCGTGCCGCTTCCATAGCCTTTTCGGTCAAACCGTTCGGTAATCCTTTAACTGTACTGATCGAGCCGATCTGCCCGCTACCCAAAAATGTTACACGCAGAATGACAACACCCTGAGTATTACTTGTTCGTGCTGCGTCGGTGTATCCAGGCCTTGGTTTGGAGGAGATCGCAAGCTGCTGTGTCACACCCACCGGACGTGCTGGCGGAGGTGGTATTCCACCGCGGCCACCTGAACCGTCGCCATCGCCATTACCATCACCGTTACCTCCGCCCGAGCCGGAACCGTTACCACTGCCGGCGCCCGTTCCATTACCGCTACCCTGCCCTGTGCCCCGACCGCTTCCCTGTCCGCCGCCGGTACCGGTACCATTCGAAAGACCTACGAAACGGCCGTTTGGATCACCCCACCTGTCGTTTTCTTTCGGAAACTTTCGATCGCCCTCGGTTTGGGGCGGATCAAGACGCAAGGACGGGCTTTCCATGCGAGGCGTTTTAGCATCAGGCGGACGAGTTGGATTCTTCGACTGGTCAGCAAGATCGCCTTTCGTAGTCTCTTCCTTCTCTTCACGGCCACCGCCGCCACCGCCGCCGCCTTTCTTCTCTTCTTTCTTCTGGACCTCTTCCTCGACCGTCATTGGCTCAATGTCGGTCAGGATCGCGTTGAACATGTCGTCATTGATGGCACCGATGTCGAGATCCTTATTGAAAAGGCTGTAAACCGTTGCGCTCAGAAGCATAACGATCATAATCCCGAGCGTCCCGACCAAAAGCCCGGCCTTTTGACTGACATTCTTCTCTTCAATAACGGTGATATGGAAACCGCCTTCATCGGGAGAAGAAGAGTAAGTGTCCTGAAGCATCGCAGCCGGGGTCGGCGTGCGGTCGATGTCAACGGGCTTAGTTTGAACGAAAACAGGTTGCACAACGGGTATAACAGGTTCCGGCTCGACTACTGGCTCAGCGACCCTTTCAAGCTCTGCCGGAGCGGCTTCGACGATCGAGACGACCGGTTCAGGGGCGGTGAAAACTTCCTCAACGACCGGTTCAGGAGTAACTTCATCAATGAAAGCCGGTGTTGGCGGAGTTGGTTCGGCGGCCGCCGCAACTGCGAGCGGGTTCATTTCAAATGCCTGCAGTGAAGATCCGCAGGTCGGGCAAAACCCAAACTTTTCCGCAAAGCTTTCATCACACGAACTGCAATACTTGACAATCTTTCCCATTTTTCGGCTCCTAACTTACCTGCAATAACTCCGTGCACGGAGAAATCTAAATAATTATACCGTGTTTTACATGGATATTTAAGCCACGTCGAACACTTTTCGACTCATTCCCATCAAAGAACCGGAAGATTTCCGGGTTTCAATTTTTATAGATGCTCCATTCGTTTGACGCGATGCCTGTCGGCATCTAAAATTTCAGTTTAGCCAAACGGCAACAGTAGACTGTGTTTGTGCAACTAAAAGACATGCCTGCTAACGCTCCATTTTACTTTACGATGAAAAAACTCAGTCTGTTCACAAGATCTTTTGTCGCATCCGCCATCCTGACTTTAATGATGACTGGTAGCGTATCTATTTTTGCTCAGTCGCCGTTGGCCAAACCGCGCGAAGAAAAATTGCTCAACGGCCTTAAGGTGTTAATGTTCAGCGATGCAGCCGCGAAGGATGTCACGGTTCGCGTACGCATCCACAGCGGTGCCGCTTTCGACCCGCAAGGTAAAGAAGGCGTGATGAGACTGCTCGCGGATAATATCTTCCCGAATGACGCAGCCCGCGAATACTTCAATGAAGACCTCGGTGGCGGCCTCGAGATCGTAACTAATTACGATTACATAGAGATCACGGCGTCATCGAAGCCCGAGGATTTCCTGACGATGCTCGACACTCTGGCAGCAGCCCTTGCGAATCCGACGATCGATAAGCCAACAACAGCGAAATTAAAAGAATCGCTTCTGAAACAGGTTAAGCTATTAGAGGCCGATCCGGCGTACGTTGCCGATCAGGCAGCCGCGAAACGCTTATTCGGGTCATTTCCATATGGGCGCCCGCAGTTCGGCAGTAGCGAGTCGGTCGCGAAGATCGATTTCGCTGACCTGATCGACGCCAAAGAGCGATTTCTGACGGCGGATAACGCGACTATAGCGGTTTCGGGTAATTTTGATAAAGTACTCGGCTTCCGGGCGATCCGCCGTTATTTCGGAGCGTGGTTAAAGTCGGACAAACGAATTCCGTCCACATTTCGCCAGCCGGATCCGCCATCGGCCGGATTGCAGACGATCAATTCGCCGAAAGCCGACGAATCGGCGATTCGTTTCGCCATTCGAGGCACGAACCGCAGCGAGAAAGATTTCGCAGCTTCGAAGATCTACGCAGTTATTCTAGAGAACCGCCTTCGTGCCCGCGTGCCTACCATGTTTTCTGAAAAAGTGTCGGTTCGCGCCAACGCACACACGTTACCCGGTGTTATCCTCATCGGATTCAATGCTTCCAAAAAAGATATTGGAACAGGCAATGGAAAGATCGACGGAAACGATTTAGTCACAAAGGCGTTAACCGATCCGTTGTCCGATGGCGAATTTCAAAAGGCGAAAGCAGCCTTCACGACTGATTGGGCGAAACGCGACGTTGCTTCATTCTGGCTTGACCTCGACACATATAAGACATCCGGCGCCGCGGCCGATTCCAAAATAGCGGATTCCGTGACTCTGGCTGACGTAAAGTCTTTCGCGGAACGGTTAAAGGGTTTGCCGATGGCCTCCGTTTTGGTAAATACGCCCGCCAATTAAAGTGCAAAACGAACTAAACGCAAAAGAGGCGGCTCACGCCAAGGCCGTCCGTGAGATGTTCGCGGGTATCGCCGGTCGCTACGATCTGCTTAATCACGTGCTGTCGCTAAATATCGACAAACGCTGGCGCCGTATCGTTTCTGCTGAACTACGCGAAATCCTCGATTCTCCCGAAGCAAAGGTTCTAGACGTTGCCTGCGGAACAGGTGACCTTTCGATTGAGTTGAACAAAAACTCAAAAGCACAGATACTCGGAACCGATTTTTGTCGCCCGATGCTTGCTTTCGCGAAGTCCAAATCTGTCGAAGAAACGCATTCGATACCATATATCGAAGCAGACGCACTTGCACTTCCATTTGACGACGGCGAATTCGACGCCGTGACGATCGCCTTCGGCTTGCGCAATCTCGCCAATTTTACTGACGGTCTTAAGGAACTCGGACGCATATTGAAGGCGGGCGGGCGTCTGGTAATACTTGAGTTCTCTGCCCCGATCGTCCCCGGGTTCGGTCATCTGTTCAACTTTTATTTTTCACACATCCTTCCAAGGATCGGCGGAGCTGTCAGCGGTTCGCGTGGAGCCTACGAATACCTTCCGGATTCAGTGTCGAAGTTTCCAAATCAAAAGAATCTCGTCGCCCTGATGGAAAAGACCGGTTTTGATTCGGTCAAATACCGCAATTTAACCGGAGGAATTGCCGCTCTCCATTTCGGCACTAAGGTCTGACGGTTGTTATCTCGCCGTTAACGTTATAAAATTCCCTATTCCCGCCCGCGATCCGGATGAAATATAAACTCAAGAATATCGCCCGCCAGCTAGCGCTGATGCTACTCGTCATTTGGACGGTGGTCTCGCTCGTGACGCTGTTGATCGAGATCGTTCCCGGCGACCCGGCGACCGTGATTCTGGGTGAAACGGCAACGCAGGAACAGATAGAAAATTTCAACCTAAAGCACGGACTCGATAGACCGGCATTCTTCTTCTCTTACAATTCGCCAGACGGTTTTAAATGGAACGGGGCCGACAACCGCTACCTCGACTATTGGAAAGGCCTTTTGACAGGCGACCTCGGCAAATCATTCCGCACCGACCGGTCCGTCCGCGATATGATCTTCGAGAGGTATCCGGCGACGATAATGCTCGCAATTGCTGCGATGATCGTTGCCATCGGCATCGCACTTCCGCTCGGTGTTTTAGCCGGTTCGCGTAAGAATACGCTAGTCGACAATGGTGCCTCGCTTTTTGCTCTTTTAGGTATTTCTTTGCCAACGTTCGTCATCGGCCCGTTTCTCGTTTACATTTTTGCGGTTCAACTCGGTTGGTTCGCTCCGACCGGAAGCGCGAATCCGGAGGATATAATCCTCCCCGCCGTCACGCTCGGTGCCGCTTTATCCGCGATCCTGACGCGTATGATCCGCTCCAGCGTGATCGAGGAACTCGGCGAAGACTATGTCCGCACCGCCCGTGCGAAAGGCCTCAGCGAACGTGTCGTGATATATAAGCACGTACTGAAAAATGGCCTGATACCGGTCGTAACGATCCTCGGCCTGCAACTAGGCGTTTTGCTGGCCGGAGCAATCATTACAGAGAAGATCTTTAACTGGCAGGGCCTCGGCTTACTGCTGCTCGAAGACGGTATCGGCAAACGCGATTACCGCCTCGTTCAGGGTTGTGTCCTGGTTATCAGCGTTACCTTCATAGTCGCAAATTCGCTTACCGATTTTGTTTACCGGCGTCTCGATCCTCGTATTAGGATCTCGTAATGAATAGGCTTACCTACATCGGACTCGCAATCGCATTGATCGTCATTTTGGCGGCCATCTTCGCCCCGTGGATCGCGACGGCCGATTTCACTGCACAGAATTTGGGCCTCCGATACGCTTCGCCGTCGGGCGATCACTGGTTCGGTACGGATGCATTAGGACGGGATGTGTTTTCCCGTGTTGTATTCGGAGCGAGAATTTCTCTCCAGGTGGGCATTTCGGTCGTATTCGTTTCTGCTATCTTTGGGACGGTCGTCGGTGCCATAGCCGGATTTTACGGCGGTTTCGTCGATAAATTTTTGTCGGGCTACGTCTTTAACGTGTTTCTGGCATTTCCCGGACTGCTCCTAGCAATTGCTTTGGTCGCTTTTCTCGGTAGCGGTATCGGCAAACTCATATTGGCACTCTGCATTATAGGCTGGGTCGGTTATGCCCGCGTGATGCGCGGGCAGGTCTTGAAGGTTCGCGAATACGATTACGTCCAGGCCGCGAGGGCACTCGGGGCGAGCAATATGCGTATTTTGTTCACGCATATCCTGCCGAACGCAATTCAGCCTTTGATCGTCCAGGCATCGCTCGGTATGGCCGGTGCCGTTCTTTCAGAAGCGTCCCTCTCCTTTCTCGGTCTTGGCATCCCTCCGCCTGCCCCGAGTTGGGGAACGATGATCGACGAAGCCCGCGGTTTCGACATACTCTATAGCGCTCCGCACGTTATGTTTTTCCCTGGCCTCGCGATCGCTCTGACCGTTTTGGCGTTCAACTTTATCGGCGACGGATTGCGTGAATATCTCGATCCAAAACAACGAGCGAGATAGCCTTAAAAAATTTTGCATCCTATCGCGTATCGTAACCGTCTAAAACAAAATAAACCTTCGCCGCGTTTGTGGCATGATAAGCTTTTACTTATTTGTGACGGAGAGAAATCATGAATCGATCATCGTTAGCTGTAGCCCTTATTCTTAGTACCGCCGTAATCGCATCGGCCCAGTCGGGACGCCGGGCAACTCCGACCCCGAAACCAACGCCAATTGTTGCAGTGACGCCAGAGATCGTTACATATTCGGATTCGACCCCAAATCCGGCTCGCCGTCCGAAATATTCGAATCGTTTTCCCGGCATTGGTGACGGTACGGGTGCACCTGTATTCACTCCCAAGGCGGGAACAACTGTACCCACGACAGCTCCAGCGGCAGACGGCGGAGACGATGAATTACTCAAAGTCGAGACTAATTTGATCACCATACCGGTCTCGGTTTTTGACCGCAACGGACTTTATATTCAGGCCCTCACGCAAGAGAACTTCAAGATATTCGAGGATGGCAAGGAGCAGGAGATCGCTTATTTCGGCACGACGGACAAGCCTTTTACCGTCATATTGCTGATCGATACAAGCCCGTCTACGGAATACCAGATCAAGGAGATACACCAAGCCGCAACCGCATTTGTCGATCAGCTCAAACCGCAAGACAACGTAATGGTCATCGAGTTTGATGGCAATGTTCAAGTCTTGACCGAAGCGACGAATGACCGACAAAAGATCTACAAAGCGATCAAAAAGGCTGACTTTGGAAGTGGAACGGCTCTGTATGATTCGATCGATTTTTCACTTCGTAAACGGTTAAGTAAGGTCGAAGGCCGGAAGGCGATCGTGATCTTTACGGACGGCGTGGACACGCAGTCGCGAAAATCAAATTACGACAGCACGCTCGACATGGCCGAAGAGTCGGACGCGATGATCTTCCCGATCTACTACAATACCTTTTCAACTCAGCCCGCGAACACCAGGACCAGTCTCCCAGATCTTGGCCGCGGCCGGCAACGTGACGCGTTGGGCCAGTCCGCCGCCGAATATGCACTCGGTAAAAAATACCTGGAGGAACTCGCACTTTACACCGGCGGCCGCGTTTTCCGTCCGGAAGCGACTCCCGGCGGCCTTACGGCTGCTTTCGAAGGCATCGCCGAGGAACTTCGACGCCAATACAACATTGGCTACATTCCAACCGATGAAGGCAAAACGGGTCAAAGAAAACAAATCCGCGTTCGCGTTGATCGCCCCAATCTCGTTCTCCGTTCACGCGACAGTTACATTGTCGGAGCAATAACGGAACCTAAAGAGGACACTTCGAAAAAGAAAAAGTAGTTAACGAAAGATAGGATTATCTGCGCCTCGTTAGGCACGGAAACGGAAAAAAGCGTCACATACAGTGGCGCTTTTTCATTGAATAATGGTGATCCGAGCAGGACTCGAACCTGCGACCCAGTGGTTAAAAGCCACTTGCTCTACCGACTGAGCTATCGGACCAAATCGGTGTTTGTCAGAAGCTACAGCTAAAATGCCGGTTCCGACCGAATTTTTAATCTTACAATTTGGCTGATTATATGGCAAGTTCCATACGAATATTCACGCGAATAAATTGAGAATTCGGATCGAGGGCCGTTTCCTGAAAGTCGAATTTGCGATAAAGCTCAATCGCCGCGGTCAATTTTGTGTTCGATTCCAGAATTATCTTTGTCTTACTATGCTGTTTCGAGAATTCGATGCAGGCGGACATCAGTTTGTTGCTGATGCCCTGACCGCGAAAATGCGGTGCGACCGCCATTTTGGCAAGTTCAAATTCCGTTGCAGAAAAATTGATCAGAGCAACCGTTCCGGCAACTTCTTTGTTAACGACCGCAAAAAAGATCTGACCGCCGGGTTCGATGATAGTTCTTACGGGATCGTCCAGAATTTCGCGGTCGTGATCCTCGATCGCGTAGGATTCGCTTATCCATTCGTAATTCAGCTCGGCGAAGAATTTCGCAAATTCCTGCTCGAATTCAACGATTTCGACATTGGCCGCTTTCTTCACGCTTAGTTAAACCAGCCTTCCATTACAGATTCTTTTAGAATGATCGTCTGGTCGCGTTCAGGTCCGGTAGAGATCAGGCCGATCTCAACTCCGATCTGGGCCGAGAGGAATTCGACATAGTGACGAGCTTTTTCCGGCAGCTTGTCGAATTCGGTAGTGCCTACCGTATCGCTCATCCAGCCGGGGATCGTCTCGTAGATCGGTTTGATCTTTAACAGTTCGCTGGAAACCGCCGGAAACGTATCGACGCGTTTGCCGTCGATCTCATAGCCAACGCAGACGTTTATCTCTTCAATGGCGTCGAGTACATCTAATTTCGTAAGGGCGACTGAATCAAACCCGTTCAGTTCCGCGGCATAACGCGTCGCGACCGCATCGAACCAACCACAGCGGCGCGGACGTTTCGTGACCGAGCCGTATTCGTTACCGCGTTGGCGGATGAGGTTGGCCATATCCTCTTCAGCATCAACCATTTCAGTCGGGAACGGGCCTTCGCCGACGCGTGTCGCGTATGTGCGAACAATTCCAAGCACACCGGTAATGTGATGAGGCGGAATTCCCGCACCGACCGAAGCTCCGCCCGCCGTTGGATTCGACGAGGTCACATATGGATAGGTGCCGTGATCGACGTCGAGAAGCGTTGCCTGGGCACCTTCGAGCAGAATTTTCTTGCTCGCTTTTCGTGCCTCAGCCAGAAAATGCGAAGTCTCACACACAAACGGACGCAGACGTTCGACGAGCGGCGATATCTCCGCCAATATCTCATCGGCCCGAAGAGGTTGCTGGCCGAAAAGGACGATTATGCGATTCGCTTCCTCTAAATTGCGTTCAATCCGTAATTTCAACAAGGCCGGATCCATCGCGTCCGCGACACGAATTCCCCGTCGTCCGGCTTTATCCTCGTACGCCGGACCAATGCCTCGAAGCGTGGTTCCGATCTTCTCATTGCCCAGACGTTCTTCCGATGTATGATCGAGAGCTCGGTGATATGGCATTATGAGATGCGCTCGCGATGAAACTTTTAGCCGCTCGGGCAACACAGAAATTCCCTTTTCGGCGATCTGATCGACCTCTTCGAAAAATGCCTTCGGATCTATGACCATGCCATTGCCGAGCACGCAAATTTTATCTTCGTGAATGATGCCGGACGGTAAGAGCCTTAAAACAAAAGCCTTGTCACCCACATAGACGCTGTGCCCGGCATTGTGCCCGCCCTGATATCGAGACACGATATCAAACCGATCCGCGAGCAGATCGACGACCTTACCCTTTCCTTCATCGCCCCACTGGGCTCCGATTATTACAATTATCATGTTTTTAGAGTTACGCCTTTAGCGACAAGTTCTCAATCTTTTTGCCCACATCACGAGTTCAATGTCCAATTGTAGAGATCGACGTAGTTTCGTGCGGCATTTTCCCAAGAGTTATCAACGGACATTCCGTTTCGCTGTATTTTTGCCCAGCCTTCTTTGTCAGCATAGGCAAATCTTGCTTCGTAAATCTTTTCGAGAAATTTGTCGGCACTGAAATCGTTGAATTTGAAGCCATTCCCGGTTCCGCTGACAGCGTCCCAATTTTGGACGGTGTCATCGAGTCCGCCGACGGCACGAACGATCGGTACCGTTCCGTACCTCAACGAGTACATCTGATTTAGCCCGCACGGCTCGAACTTCGAAGGCATCAGGAACATGTCAGCTCCTGCCTCGATCAGATGTGCCAGACTTTCATTATAACCAATATAAACGCCGACCCGCGAAGGTGCGTAGTCGCGAAGGGCCTGGAGGAAATTTTCGGAGTCTTTTTCGCCCGAGCCGAGGCCAATAAAATATCCGCCGGAGGCAAGTATTTCGCCCGCTCCCTGACGAATAAGCTCGACGCCTTTCTGCGAGGTCAATCGCGTAACGCTCGCGTAAATTGGGCGATCCAGTTCAACGGGCAAATAGAAATGTTCGAGCAAGGCACGCTTACATTCCATCTTTCCGGCGAGGTCCTTTATCGAAAAGTGACTGGGCAATTCTATATCGGTTTCCGGGTTCCAGACCTCGTAATCAACTCCGTTAGTAATACCGATTAGTCGATTCGCTCTTTGGCGGATGAGCCAGTCAAGGCCGTAACCATTCTCGCTCGTTTGGATCTCCTGTGAATATCGTCGGGAAACGGTCGAAAGCGTATCCGACACTTCGAGACCTGCCTTCATCGCCGAGGCATAACCGTTGAAGCTAAATGCACTTCTTGCGAATTCGCTCGTGAAACCAAGCGATCCAAGCTCGCCCATTCCGAAACCGCCCTGATACGCCATATTGTGGATCGAGAACACGGTTCTCGTATTGCTCCAATAATGTTCGTATCGACGTCGCGAAGCTAGTTCAACCGTCGCGAATCCGCAATGCCAATCGTTGAGATGAACAATATCCGGTGCAACACCGATCCGCTCGATGAGGGCTAAAGCGGCATGATTAAAAAATGCGAAGCGTTCATAATCTTCGGTGTAACCATAGATCGAATCTCGATGAAAGATCGACGGGGCATCGATCAAAAACGTCGGCGAACCATTTGCCTCACTATAAAAAGCTCGCGCATGGTACGGCCGCCCTTTCCAGGTCACCCACAAATCATCGATCGCCGTGTTCCAAAGATATTCTCCCTTCGTCTGCCAATAGCAAGGGGTGATCAAAAACGAGTCAACGCCGATCTGCCTGAGAGCTTTCGGCAAAGCCCCGGCGACATCGCCGAGTCCTCCCGTCTTTGAATATGGCACTGCCTCAGCAGAAATTACGGCGACTCTCATACGTAAACTTGAATCGTAAATAGTAAATCGTGAATAGTGAAAAACATTGAGATGTTTTCGCTATTCACGATTTACTATTACTATTTACATCGATCAGCTTTGCATTGACGCCAAAAATTCGGCATTGGTCTTGGTCTTGGACAGCCGTTCGAGAACGACTTCCATTTGCTCGACCGGCGACAGCGGATTGAGCACGCGGCGCATGACCCAAACGCGGTTGAGGTCTTCTTTGCTCAGCAGGAGTTCTTCTTTTCGCGTTCCCGATCTTTGTAGATCGATCGCCGGGAAAAGACGTTTGTCCGATAGCTTGCGATCCAGATGAATTTCCGAGTTACCCGTACCTTTGAATTCCTCAAAGATCACGTCGTCCATTCTCGAACCGGTATCGATCAGGGCAGTAGCGATGATCGTCAAACTGCCGCCTTCCTCGATATTACGTGCCGCACCGAAGAACCGTTTCGGCCGCTGCAATGCGTTAGAATCAATACCACCCGACAGGATCTTGCCTGACGGCGGAACAACTGCGTTGTGCGCACGTGCCAAACGTGTGATCGAATCAAGCAAAATTACGACATCTCGTTTATGTTCGACCAGACGTTTCGCCTTTTCGATGACCATGTCAGCGACCTGTACGTGGCGGGTTGGCGGTTCGTCGAATGTTGATGAAATGACCTCGCCCTTCACCGAACGCTGCATGTCCGTGACTTCCTCAGGACGCTCGTCAATTAGAAGGACGATCAGCGTGACTTCCGGGTGATTTTCCGTCACGGAGTTAGCTATGGTCTGCAAAAGCATCGTCTTACCGGTACGCGGCGGAGCGACGATCAGTGCGCGTTGGCCCTTACCGATCGGCGTGACGAGATCGATTACACGGGCGGCGATCTTATCAGGGTCGCCAACGATCTCCATCGTCAATTTTTCGTCCGGGTAAAGTGGCGTTAGATTGTCAAAGAATATTTTCTCTCGCGACTGCTCCGGAGCCTCGAAGTTGATCGCCTCGACCTTGATCAGAGCAAAGTAGCGCTCACCTTCTTTCGGTGGGCGGATCTGACCAGAAACCGTGTCACCGGTACGAAGGTCGAATTTGCGAATCTGTGATGGCGAAACGTAAATATCGTCCGGGCCGGGAAGGTAATTGTACTCAGGTGCACGTAAAAAGCCGAAGCCGTCGGGCAGCGTTTCCAGAACGCCTTCTGAGAAGATCAGCCCGCTTTTTTCGGTCTGGGCTGCAAGCAGCTTAAAGATAAGTTCCTGCTTGCGAAGTCCTGTCGCTCCCTCTACGCCCATCTCGCGGGCAATGGCGGTGAGTTCGCTGATGGACATGTCCTTCAGGTCAGCGAGGTTCAGTTTGCCTTCCTCTTCCTTCTGATTTGACTGTCCTTTTGGGTTCTTTTGGTCGGCCTTGCTTGATTCGTCCCCGTCGCCGCTGATCTCAGCTTCGACGACCTCAGGCGAAGTCTCTTCAGTCTTCGCGGACTTGCCTTTACGGGCGGTTGTTGTTTTGGTTGCCATGTTTATCTTTCGGTTGGAAATGCCTTACGTTTATGGATTTTCAGCGGTTACTCTATTCTCTCACGGCTATCGACGCGCTAACAAAGAGAGGGATCGATCAAAATTTAAAATAGCAGAGAAAATTGTATGGATTGTTTGCAGTAAAACAAAGAAAACAAGCCCAAGAGCTTTTCCGAGAAACTCTGAAGTTTTACGAATACCTAAAGTTACATCATTCAAAGTAATAAATCAACTGAAATCTCATTTTTTATCAATCGCCTTCAAAATTTCCGACCAGACATCTTCGCGTCCGCGTGCTGTGGTTGCCGAATATGTGAGTATCCGGCTATCCGGCAGAGTAGCTTTGGCAATTTTCATTGACTTACTGAGTTCGTTGTTCGACAGTTTATCTGCCTTCGTTGCAACAACAATGAATGGTTTATTGTTGTGTTTTAGCCAATCATTAAGCTGAATGTCCAGTGGAGTCGGCGGATGCCTCGAATCGACAAGCTGGACGCATAAAGCGAGCTCTTCACGCTGCGACAAGTATTCCTCAGCCATCACACCCCAATCCGAACGCATCGATTTGGAAACTTTCGCGTAGCCGTATCCGGGGAGATCGGCAAAATAAAAACGATCGTTTATCAGGAAAAAATTAACGCTCTGGGTGCGGCCCGGCGTGTTTGACGTGCGAGCAAGGCCTTTTCGCATCAGCAGCGAGTTGATAAGCGAAGACTTACCAACGTTCGATCGCCCAAGAAAGGCTATCTCGAGACGGCCGTCGGTCGTCCAATGACTCTTCTCGAATGCACTCTTTATGAATTCGGCCGAAGTGATCTTCATGTCAAATTAACGCGAATAAGCGTTTTCCGCCATTTTCTCACGTGCCTCGATCATTCGTTTGATCATTTCACGCCGTTTTGCCATTCCTTCTTTAGCGTCAGGAATGCTCATCGCAAGTTCTTCAAGATTTTTGGCGTACGTTGGGTTCCCCATCGTCGACCGAATCTCGTCGATAAAGGGCTCGACCTTTGCGAATACCATCAAGGCCTCGCCACAGGTCTCGATGAACATTTCTTTATCGATAGCACCACGATTGACAAAGCTAGCGGCCATATCCCAATAGCTTAAAACCATTCGGTAAAAGCCAGTCGTTTTCGGGTCAACCATCGCCTGCATTATCTCGGGCGTGCTGGAGGGCATGAAGTTCAGGAACCATTTGCGCCCCTCGCGCATCGTTTCCTCACGGCGTAGTTCGTACAGTTTCAAGATCAGTTCGGCTGATTCGGTTTCTTTACTCAAAATAACTCCTTTCTATTCGATCGTCGCGGTTATCTCTGCAACCGTCGCGTCGCCGCTCCATAGCTGCGGTGTTTCGATGGTTTCAACATGAACGTTCGGCACGAGGGCGAGTTTCAGCACCTCATCGATCATGTCGACCGTGTGAATTGTCAGTTCCTCGCGAACTTCTTCCGGCACATCGACGAGATCTTTTTCGTTTTCTTTCGACAAAATGATCGTCCGCAAGCCAAACCGATGGGCAGCAAGTAGCTTCTCTTTAACGCCGCCGATCGGCAAGACCTTACCTCGCAAAGTTATCTCGCCCGTCATCGCCACATCATGCCGTGCGGCTTGGCCGGTCATTGCCGAGACCATCGCCGTGGCCATCGTTATACCGGCACTCGGACCGTCCTTTGGAATCGCTCCCTCGGGAACGTGGATGTGCAGATCTTTCTCACGGAAAATAGCGGTGTCTATACCTAACGCCTCCGCTCTGGTGCGAACACAGGTTAAAGCGGCCTTCGCCGATTCCTGCATCACCTCGCCAAGTTTCCCCGTCAGGGTTACCTCGCCCTTGCCCTTAACTAGCGTTGCTTCGATCTGCAGAACGTCTCCACCGACCTCAGTCCAAGCCAAGCCGTTCACAAGTCCAACCTCACTCACACGGGCAATATCCTGTTTGCGATAGCGGATCGTGCCCAATAATTC
>JBBRUA010000009.1:0-23369 GCA_038248245.1 Pyrinomonadales bacterium
AAGGATCGCGGTTCTCTCCGCCGAACCCTTTTCAGGCGTATAAACGTTCTGTGCAAATGACACTGCGACGGTCGCGAATAGCACCAAAAGGATTAGTAGCGATCTGTTCATAAATTCCTCCTAAACGATATCATTAAGGGCGTTGTTGCATCTTTCGCAAACGGTCGGCCCTCTATAAATTCCCCAACCCGTACCGAATAATTCCAGCAGCGTTCACATTTTTCGCCATCTGCCTGTTGCCTTTAGAACCGCAGGCGCTCGGCGTAAGCATTTGTCGGTGAAGAGATAGTGTTTGAAAACCTACGGCCATTTGTCCACATACGTTCTCACTTCAAATGTTTGGTTGCGACGTACGGGTGTTTTGGATTTACGGTCAGTTTTTGTTCGCGAGGGTTGATAACAACATCCATATCCTCCATCGGGATCGCTCCGAGAAGCACTTCTGCATCTCCGGGTAAAACAAGTGCCCGAACCGTCGTCGAACGGTTTTCAAATCGAATATCGACCGGCCCGACAAAGTCCACCTCGATCAATGTCTCGTCCGCAAGTGTTACAAATTGCTTTTCGAGGAAAGGCAATCCGAGCTGCCTCTGAACAGTCTCGTTTATACATAGATTGTAGGCACCACTATCCACCAACGCGTTCACGCGCACCTGTTTGATATTGCCTTCCTCTAAAAATCCACGTCTGTGCAAGGCCTGATCATCAACGCTGATCAGATCGATCTCAGCATAAACCAATCCCATATCATTCACCCCCGATTCATATTTGGGCCAGACCTTTTTCGCGACCGGTATTATCATAAGTCCGATTATAACACTGTCGGCATTTCGGATAATGCCTCGTTACACCGCTCGCAGACAGTTGGCCACTCGGCAAATTCACCGACGCGGGTCGAGTAGTTCCAGCAGCGTTCACATTTTTCGCCGTCTGCCGCCACTATCTCGACGCTTTGAGCGTCGCCCTCGCGAACCTCGACCTGCGAAACGATGAAGATATATCGCAGCTGATCGTAATAATCGAGCAAAAATCGCGTGGTCGCGCCGTCCGTCGTCAGTATGATCTTTGCCTCAAGCGGCGAACCGATGCGTTTCTCGTTTCGTGCCTCTTCGAGCGCCTTCATCACTTCGTCGCGGAGTGCGAAGATGCGTTCCCAGTTCGACATCAAATGCGAATTATCGGTTTTCGAAACCGCCGGGAATTCCGTAAGGTGAACCGACGCGACCGTTTGCGACGGCAAATTTTCCCACGCTTCGTCAGCGGTGAAAACGAGTATTGGCGACAGAAGGCGAGATAGCGTATCGACGATCGTGTAAAGCGCCGTTTGCGCACTGCGGCGTTCGATGGATCTTGGAGCAAAAATGTAGAGCCGATCCTTAATGATGTCGAAATATCGCGCCGACAGCGTCACCGTACAAAAATTGTAGAGCGCGTTATACGCAGCCTGAAAATCGTACGCCTCGTATGACGCGAGAACCTTAGCGGTAAGATCATCGAGCCCCGCCAAGGCCCAGCGGTCGATCTCTAACATTTGATCGAGCTCCACTGAGTCGTTCGCCCGATCGAAACCATCGAGATTCCCGAGAGCATACCGCAGCGTATTTCTGAACTTACGATACGCGTCCACGATACGCGCCAGGATCTCGTCCGAACAACGCATGTCCTGCGTATAATCGACGGCCGCGGCCCAGAGACGGACGATCTCGGCACCGGACTTTTCAACGATCTCGTTCGGCGAGATGGCGTTGCCGGCCGACTTGTGCATCTGTTTGCCTTCGCCATCGACGACCCATCCGTGTGTGACGACGCGTTTGTAGGGTGCCATGTCGTGGGCTGCAAGTCCGCACATCAGGCTTGAGTTGAACCAGCCGCGATATTGATCGCCGCCTTCGAGATAGACATCCGCCGGAAAGCGCAACGTTTCACCGCGAGTCTCCAAAACCGCGACGCAGCTCGATCCCGAATCGAACCACACGTCCAGAATGTCGGTCTCTTTTCGAAAATCCGCACTCTGACATTTCCCGCATTTATAACCTTCGGGCAGCAGTTCGCTTTCCGGCCGGTTGTACCAGGCGTCGGCTGTTTCGACCGCGAAAATATCGGCGACGTGATCGACGATCTTCGGATCGGCGACCGCTTCGTCGCACGCCTGACAATAGAAAACCGGGATCGGAACGCCCCACGAACGCTGCCGCGAAACGCACCAGTCGGGCCGTCCCTTGAACATATTCTGCATCCGCCCTTCGCCCCACGTCGGATACCATTTCACCTTTTCGATCTCAGCGGACGCTTTCTCACGCAGGCCTTCGCTCTCGCCGTCGGCCGCGGCGTCCATCGAGATGAACCACTGCGGCGTCGCTCGAAAGATCACCGGATTTTTGCATCGCCAGCAATGCGGAGAGCGGTGGTCGTATTGTTCGACGTGAAGCAGAGCACCTTTGTCCCTGAGAAATTCGACGATCTTCGGATTGGCCTTGAAGATATTCTCGCCGGCAAAATGCTCGACATCGGCGGTAAAATTCCCGGCCGCATCGACGGGTGCATAAACCTCAAGCCCGTACCTTTTACCGATCGCGAAATCGTCCGCCCCGTGTCCGGGAGCCGTATGAACGCATCCCGTACCGCTCTTTTTCGACGATTTGCTCTCGTATTTTACGTCGAGCTCGACCTCGGCATCAGCCTCGCCGAGCGTCACGTGATCGCCGTTCATTATTAGGGAAACGCGGTCGAGCCAGGCGTGCTGGGCCTCGAGACGATCGAGTTTTGAACCCTTAAAACGTGCAAGTTCCTTCGCATTTTCGAGCGAACAGGTGTCGACGAACGCGGTGGAAAGTTCCGATGCGACGATGTAAACTTCCTCGCCCGCCTCTATCGCCGAATAATCAAAATCCGGATGCACCGAGATACCAAGGTTCGCGGGCAAAGTCCACGGCGTCGTTGTCCAAATAACGACAAAAACATTTTTACCGGCGAGAGCTACGTCGATCAATTCCGGATCGGACTTGAGCGGAAATTTGACGTAAACGGACGGCGAAGTGTGCTGTTTGTATTCGACCTCGGCCTCAGCGAGCGCCGTCTGATCGTGGATGCACCAATAGACGGGACGCAAACCTTTGTAAACGTAACCGCGCTCGAGAAACTTCCCGAAAAGCCGCGCAGTCGACGATTCGTACTCAGCCGACATCGTCAAATACGGAGTTTCCCATTCGCCTAAGATCCCAAGCCTTGAGAAATCGCGCGTTTGGCCTTTCATCGCTCCGGCAGCGTGTTCGCGGCAGATACGCCGAAACGAGCTCACCGGCATATCGGCTTTATTCTTGCCTTTTTCCGCCAGCTTTTTTTCGACGTGAGTCTCGATCGGCAAACCATGACAGTCGTAACCCGGCACAAACGGCGCGTCGAAACCCATCATCGAACGCGACTTTACAACGAAATCCTTGAGTATCTTGTTCAATGCCGTGCCGATGTGAATGTCCGCATTCGCATACGGCGGCCCGTCGTGCAAAATGAATTTCTCACGCCCGCTCCGCTCCGCCGCGATTCGCGAGTAAAGCCCCATCTCGCCCCACTTCTTAAGGCGGGCCGGCTCGCTCTGTCCAAGGTTCGCCTTTTGAGCAAAATCCGTTTTCGGTAGGTTAACTGTCTTCTTCAGATCTATTTCTTCCATCATAAAAATTCAAAGTTTAACATTTCTCGAACAAATAATCGCCGATCACTTCAGTCAACCGCTTTGATCGACTATTCGAAATATCAAATTTGAGATCTCAAATCTAAGACCCCCAAACTAAAAAAGCCCCAAGCCTTATGTTTTCGGCTTGGGACTCTGGATCAAACCTCGCGGCTTCGGCTCGCTCTCTTACAGAGCAAAGTCCCTGTTGATGGCAATTCTAATGGTTGATTTATAAAGCATGAGATCTTTAGAAGATTACAGTGTTGTTACGACTAAGCAAAAAGCTTCTTGATCGCGTCGATATGCTTGACCATCCTCATTGACTCAGGCAATTTTATAAAATCGTGTGATTCGTACCAGGAAACGAGGCTTTCTGTTCGAGCGTCTAAAACCATCGCCCTTACCCCAACCTTGTCCGCAATATCAAACACTGTCGCTTGGGCTTCGAAGAGTAATTTGTTTCCGAGGCGCTTTGACTGAAATTTCACATCGACGCCAATTTGACCCAACAAGATCGCGGGAATAGGGCGTTTTATCTTCGGTTTATCATTCGGTATCGAGTCTTGAGATATGGGACACATAACAAGAGTGTAAAAGCCAGCGATCTCACTCGGCTTATCACTGTAAAAAAGTACGCGAGTTCGACCAAGGCCAAGCAATTGATCCTGCATCGCCTTCTCCCGCAAGAAAAGGTCGACCGCCTCATCGCTACACGAAAATGATTTGCGATCATGGATCCGAGATAACGGATCAATCAGCAAACTCATACGTCTGTCCTTTTTTTGTCCCGCGCTTGTATTCGGCCGCCAATTTAAGTGATTTCTCAGACGGCTGCCATTCAAAATCGCCCGAAAGAATATCAAGGAATGCCCGACGGTCTTTCTCTGATAGCGCGAATTCTTCGTTCTCCGCAATCACCTCATCCGCCCGACTGTTTAAAGTGATCGATGCAAATTCTGTCAGATCTTGCCCGAGAATGTGTGCGGCTCGGGCGATCCGCGCTTTGACCTCTGGCGAGAGTCGCACATTTAGCCGACTTTGCGGACGAGACTTTTTCTCCAAAACAATTCCCATGATTGATCTCCACGTGGCCATTTGCCACACTTTCATTGTCACATGGTGGGAGAATTATTGCAAAGGTTTTGGCGATCCGGAGTGTAGAAATGAATATGAATAAGGCCGAGAGACTACTCGGATATAAACGCAAACATCGCACCTATTCCTCCTCCACCGTACACAGCAACGGATATTCCCTTGCTTTGGCGAGGTTTTTGGCTTTTTCTGATTTCATGGTGGCGATGTCGTAGGGGTAGATGCCGGCGATGCCGGTGCCTTCGTTGTGGACCTTTAGCATGATCGAAAAGGCCTCGGGGTCGGTGCGGTTGAAGACGTATTGGAGTACAAAAATGACAAACTCCATCGTCGTAAAATCGTCGTTGTGGAGAATGACCTTATAAAGCTTCGGTTTTTCGAGCCGCGTTCGGCTCTCGGTCATTACATCGCCGTCAATTTCGTCAAATTCAGCCATCGTGTACTCAGGTTACCAAAAATTTATGGACGTGTGAGAGTTTTTCTGATAGATTTCAGTTGAACTTGTGTACTAAGTAATCAATTTGACGTTATTTGTTTGTCCGGGTTTTGAAATCGGGTGTTTATTCGCCCTTTTATTCGCTACCGAGAATGAAAAACGCTGCGACCTCAATCAAGAAGCCGTCCGGGCTACGCGATGCGTCCGCCTTACGCGGAACGCATGATCCGCAATCGCGCCGGTTATCGCCCGAGAAAATGGACGCGGTATTTTCGAGCGTGGGACAAAAGCTCCGCGAGGGCCTGTCAGGTGATGCCGAGTCGATACTGGTCAAAACAATCGCGTCGTACACGCACACGCCGGATAATTTCGCTAATCTCAAACGCCTCTTGTCCTTTACCCTTGAGACCGCCGGACGCTATAAAGAGTCGCTCGATGCCGTCAAGCCATTCGAGGACGAAGAGAATCTGTCTCAGCTCGGTATCGACACTCAGATCCGCGTCACCACTCAGCTCGCGATCGCTCATAACAACATGGGCGAACAGCCTAAGGCCGTAACTTTATTAAAGCAAACCAAGCTAAAGGCTAACGAACATAAGTTTCCGCACCTTGTAGGCAATATCGATATTGCTCTTGCCCGCGTTTATCGAAAGCTGTCGGAGCTTCCGATCTCGCGCGATTTTGCCCAGAAAGGCCTCGACCATTTTCGTGAGAACGGCAACTGGCTCGGAATGGCCGAGGCATACAGAGAGATCGCGAACAGCTACCATCAGGAAGGCAACAGTGAACGGGCGGTACAGAGTTTTGAACAAGGAATCAAGATCATCGGCGAGAACTCGGCCCCGTTCATGCTTGGCAAGCTGTACACAGATATGTCCGGCGCCTACTGGTTTTTGCGTCGGCCGAAAGACGGTATCGCGTGCCTTGAGAAATCGATCGAGTTCTTTGACCAGACGGCCCACGCTGTTAACACGGTCATCGCCTACAACAATCTCGGCATAAATCTTATGCTGATCGGCGACTGGACGAAGGCCGAGGCGATGATCCATCGTGCCCGCGAGATCGCAGAGAAGCAAAACTACGTTCACGTCGCCGGCATTTATGATTCGCTCGGCGAACTTAAGGTACTGCGGGGCGAATATCAGGAGGCTGAAGAAATACTCGAGCGCGCCGTCGCCCTTGCTAAAAAGCACAAGCATTCGTGGTACACAGTCCAATCGATGCGCAATCTCGCACGCTGCTACCTCGCCCAGGACAGTTTCGAGAAGGCGATCGTTAAGGCTCGCGAAACGATCGATTTTGCCGCCGAGACCGGTGACAAACATTACGCAAATATGGCCGGGCTGGTGCTTGCCGAGGCTTATCTGCAAAAAGGCAGCATCGACGAATGTGAGAATTCGCTGCGTGTGATCGAGGATAATGATCCGTCGGCCGACTTTTTTGTTCTTGGAAACATCCAGCGGATACGCGGACTCGCCGCTCTCGAGAACGACGACGCCGAACTCGCCGTCCACCATTTCAACCGCGGCCTCACCATTTTCGAGGCGGCTGGGGATATGTATCACACGGGCTTGTTACATTATCTGCTCGGGTCCCATCTTGACCGCCGCAACGCGTCGCGAGCACGAAAAAGCCTCGCCGCTGCCTCCGACATTTTTCGCAAGCTGGCCATAAAGCCTTTGATCGATGCGACGGCGGAGGAGATCGTCAGGCTTGAGGTGAGGTCCGTTAGTGACGCACCGCGGTTGCAAAATAAGCGCACGAATTCGGTCGTATCTCAGCTTTTGACCGTTCGCCTGGCCGAAGCGACGGCGTCACGCGAACTGCTGTTTCGCGAACTCGTCGCCGTGCTCCAACAGGAAAGTAACGCCAATAAGATCATTATCGCCGAGGCAAATGCGCGAAAACGGCTGTATCCGTTCATCACGCACGGATATTCGCCGCAGGAAAGCAACGAACTCGTCAGCAAATTAAACGACGCACAGGCTAAAGGCGATGAGAAAACATTCGCCCGCGTCAAAAATATCGCCGTTATTCCGCTTCGCGGCTCGGCGGCGGCTCCGGCATTTTTGATCGTTCATCCGCAATCGGGTGCCGTTTTAAATGACGACAGCTCGTTTGCACCGCTTCTGCGTGTTGTGGAACTTGGTATGGACGTCGTCGCCCTTCGCGAACGCGACAAATCTCTGCCAACCGAGCAGGACGCGAGCCCGTACACGTCGAACAGCCTGATGCCCGGTTTCATACACTCTTCGCCGGCGATGACATCGTTGGTCGAGGAAGTTTACAAGATTCGCTCGTCTGATGTGACCGTGCTCGTCACCGGCGAATCGGGAACAGGTAAGGAGCTCGTCTCAAGGGCAATCCACACTCTGTCGAACCGCAAAGACAAGATCTTTGTTCCGTTCAATTGCACGGCAGTTCCCAAGGAATTAGCTGACGCTCATCTGTTCGGCTACAAAAAAGGTGCGTTCACCGGTGCCGTCAACGATTCGCCCGGGACCATCCGCACCGCCGACGGAGGCACACTTTTCCTAGACGAGGTCGGCGATCTGCCGCTCGATGTACAGCCTAAATTGCTTAGATTTTTGCAGGAAGGCGAGATCCAGCCGCTGGGCGACAAAATACCGCTAAAGGTGGACGTTCGCATCATCGCCGCGACAAATATGCCGCTCGAGGAAAAGGTCGCTGACGGTACATTCCGCGAAGATCTCTATTACCGCCTCAACGTCATTCGCCTCCGCGTGCCGCCGCTTCGCGAACGCCGCGCCGAGATTCCGCCGATCGTTAACTACTACATCAATCACTACTCGGCGAGATTTACGAAACGCAATATCACGTTCACGCCGCAGACGATCGATCTTTTAATGGTGTGCAGTTGGGATGGAAATGTGCGGCAGCTTTGCAATGAAATACAGCGTGTCATAGCCCGTGCCGTCGATAATGAGGTCATCACGCCGGATCATCTGTCGCCGGAGCTGAAACGCAGTTCGCAGCCGCTGACGCCGTTCGGCACTCAGGATAACGCCCGGCCGATAGCTAGCTATGACGGGACTTTTTCGCCATTCACCAACATTTCCGAAGGCGGCACGCTCGACCAGGCGGTCTCTGAACTGGAAATGCAGCTCATCCGCGCGTCACTCGCCCGCCACAGCTGGAATATCTCACGCGTCGCCGTCGAGCTAGGCCTCACCCGGCGCGGCCTCTATCTAAAACTGACAAGATACGGAATCCAAAAGGCCGCCTAAAGCTCCTTACAACCGCCGCCTTCCCACGTTGTTAGCGAGCGGACATTTTCGAGGTCTTTGTAGACAACTGCGGTCACGCTCTTCGACCGGCCTTTGCGTTCACGAACAAGAATGCAAACACGATGATTCAAACCTGCGACGATTTGGACCTCCGCTTTGAGTATCTTGACCAAAATGAACTTCTTATCCTCAACCTCCGACTGGGCTTTGATCGCGAAGGCCGCCGCATCTCGCGCGTCTTTGCTTTTGACCGACACTTTGGCATATCCACCGGAGATTTGTGCCGAAGCCTTCGACTCTGCAGCAGCAGCCACAAACACGAATAACGCCAAAAGCGATACAAAAAATAGATGTTTTCTCAAGTTATTTCTCCAATAAAACGAAATCAGACATAGGCTGAACGCATCATCCAGCCATCGCGTGCAATCTTTTTACGATTGCGGGCAATTTATCTAAAAGTTCGCCCACTTCGTCGGCCGTATTGTAACGGCTGAGCGAAAACCGTATCGATCCCATCGCCTGCGAATACGGCACGTTCATCGCCTGCAGAACCGCAGATGCTGTGTGATCCGCACTGTTGCATGCGGAACCCGTCGATACTCGGAAGCCGGCCTCAAAGAGACGGTGCACGATCATTTCGCCATTCGTATTCTCGAAAGAAATGTTCGAGGTATTGGGCAGGCGATCGGCTCCGCCATTTAATCGTGAATTTGGAATTTTCTGCAAAATTTCGTTATCGATGCGGTTACGAACTGCTTGCACATCTTCCATTATCGACAAATCTTTGACGAGATCGGCGGCCGCGCCGATGCCCGCGATGTTGCGAACGCCGCTGTATTCGCCGCCTTTCAACAACGAAGGCCGCGAACGAGCGTCTCGAATATACAACGCGCCGACGCCCTCGGGGCCATGAAATTTGTGCCCCGAGATCGAAAGCAGATCGATCTGTGAATTTCTTACATCGATCGCGATCTTTCCCGCGGCGTTGACAGCGTCAGTGTGAAATAAAGCCTCCGAGTTTGCCTTAACGACATCGGACGCCTCGGCAACCGGAAAAATAACTCCGGTCTCACCATTTGCATGCGTTATCGAAACCAATGCCGTATCCGGCCTGAGAGCGTCTTTCAGTTCGCCGAGATCGAGACCGCCCTGTTCATCAAGACTCAACCACGTCAAACTAAACCCTTGTTGCTCTAATGTTTCGAATAAATTTCGCGTCTCCGTGCTTTCCGCTTGAGTTGTAATAATATGACGTTTGTCAGGTTGCGAATCGATCGCTCCTAGGATCGCAAAACTGTTGCTTTCCGCTCCGCCGGAGGTGAATACGATCTCGCTCGGATCGGCCGCACCGAGAAGTTCGGCAACGCTGGTCCGGGCATTTTCGATAACTTTAGCCGATGCCGCGTCACCACGAACCGTGTCCGAAAACGGCAGCATCGCGGCTAAAACTTCCGCTGCGACCTCGGTCGTCTCGTTGTTATCGAAATTGATCATCATTCCCGAATTGCGTGCGTAATTTACCAATCTCAATTTACCATTTACAATTATAAATATCTTGAACGCAATACTTACAATTACTGAGCCTAACGGACGGAGCTGGGAGATCGGCATCACTGCCGGACGCGACTATACCATCGGCCGCGCAAAGGAAAACGATATTTGTCTAAACGACCGCCGCGTCTCGCGCAAACATGCCTTCGTCCACGGCGATGCTTCCGGCTTCCGCATGATCGACGGTTATCAGGAAAATGGAGCGGTAGTGCGAAGCGTCAACCGCGTTTACGTGAACGGCGTGGCCCAACTCGAAAAAACGCTCGAGCAAGGTGATGTCATAAACATCGGCGAGAGCAGCCTGGAATTCAAGCGCGTCGGCGTCACTCCCATGGACGCTGCTCCGTTTGCCGCTGCCGAGCCCGCCGCGGTCCCGATCCCGATCGGCATCAAATATGACGATAATCCGCTCGGCCACACGCAGGTGCAGATGTCGGCGAAAGAGATCATCGGCGGCCAATCCCACCTGTCGATCGAGTCTGCCGAGGCGACGCCGGACGAGATCAAAGATCTGCGGCGCAAGGCACAGATACTCGAATTACTGTTCGAAATGAGCAGGACGCTTGGCACGGTTTTTGACTTGGAAAAGATATTTGAAAAGGCGACCGATCTTATCTTTCGCGGCACGCCAGCCGATCGAGTGATCGCACTTCTCGCGGACGAAACGGTGGACGGCAAAATACTCAGTTACAGCCTCTATCAGGTCGGTGCGAAAACACGCGACGCGAGCCTTGAAAAATTATCGGATAAGCTGACGGTCAGTCGTACCATTACCCAAAAAGTAATGGCCGACAAGGTCGCTTTGCTATCGCAGGACGCCAAGACCGACGAGCAATTCCGCGACGCCGACTCGATCGTCTCGCAGGGCGTCCGTTCCACGATCTGCGCACCTCTGTTAACGCAGTCGAACGTCCACGGCGTCGTTTATGCCGACCGGCTCGATCCGTTCGCGGCATTCACGGCCGATCATCTGGAATTGATCAGTGCCGTCGCCGCTCAGGCAGCGATGACCGTCGAGACCGTCAAGGCACACAAACGCCTCGCCCGCGAAGAGGTCGCCCGGGCAAACTACAGCCGTTTTATGCCTGAGTACGTCGTAAAACAGTTGCTTGACAATCCTGATTCGTTCCGTCTCGGCGGCGTGAACCAGACGATCACCGTGCTATTTGCCGACATTCGCGGGTTTACTGCTTTGTCCGAACGAGCGAATCCGGAAAAGGTCGTTGGGCTTTTGAATCGCTATTTCTCGGCGATGTCCGAGATCATTTTCGCCCATGGCGGAACGCTCGATAAATACATCGGTGACGGCCTGATGGCACTTTTCGGGGCACCGACCGCTACGCCGGCTGACGCGGTAAACGCGGTAAAGGCAGCAGTTGCGATGCAAAATCGGATCGTTACATTGAATAACGAACTAGCAGCCGAGGCGTTCCCCACTATTAAAGTCGGCATCGGCCTGCACACCGGCGAGGCGACGGTCGGCTATATCGGCTCCGACAAACGCTCCGAGTACACGGCCATCGGCGACACGGTCAATCTTGCTGCCCGGCTCGAGTCGAACGCTCTCGGCGGACAGATCCTGATCAGCGAGGCAACCCGGACAGCGGTCGGCAGCATCTTTCCCTCGACTCCGCTGCCACCTTTGACAGTCAAGAATCGAGTGCAGCCGGTCGAACTGTTTGATCTCACGTGGAAATAATTTTTGTTGGCAAGATCGCTGGATTATGAATATAATTAAGCGTCCATCAGGCAAATTGTAAGTACGTTAATCTGACTCTTTTATGCTAAAGATCTCGTCCCTTAAAAAACTTGTCACCGATTCGATGGCGATAGATCTCGGCACCGCCAGTACGATCATCGCGGTCAAAGGGCGCGGTGTCGTGCTGGACGAACCGTCTCTGGTCGCGATAAACGAGATGACGGACGAGATCGTCGCGTTCGGCCACGAGGCCGCAGAGATGACCGGGCGCGAAGGCCGCGATGTCAGCGTTCGGGCGCCGCTGATCGGCGGTGTCGTTGCCGATTTTGAACGCACGAAAAAAATGCTCCAGTTCTTTGTCAAAAAGGCGAAGACCGGGCACTCGAACATATCTCTGCAAGCCGTGATGAGCATCGTCTCCGACGTCACTCATGTCGAGCAGCGAGCGCTGATCAATGCGGCCGACTCCGCCGGTATCGGTAAGGTTTACATGATGGAGGAGGGATTGGCCGCCGCCTTCGGGGCCGGCGTTCTGCCCACCGATAAACGCGCGACCGCGATCGTCGATATCGGTGCAGGCACGACGAATATCGCGATCATCGCGAAGGGATCGGTAGTTCATTCGACCTCGGACCGCTACGGCAGCAATGAGATCAACGAAAGCCTCGTCACGCACATTCGCCGTAACCGCGGCCTGCAGGTCGGCGAAGAAACGACCGAGATGCTAAAAACTACATTTTCATCGACCTTTCTGCCCGAAGATATCGCAAAATCCATCGAGATCCGCGGCCGCGACGTGCAGACCGGTGGGCCCGGTGCGGTCGATATCACCGCCGGCGAGGTTTACCCGATCGTCGAGGGGGTCGTCCGCAAGATCGCGATTCGCGTCAAAGACACCCTGACCGAACTTCGCCCCGAGGTCGCAGCCGACATTTACGATCGCGGCGTGATACTCACGGGCGGCGGAGCACTGCTCGAGGGCATCGATCAATACATGCGTGCCTTCATCGGCCTGCCCGTCTCGATCGCCGAAGAGCCCCGCTACGCCACCGTCAACGGCCTCCTAAAAATGTTCGACGACCCAAAACTCCTCGAACGCGTCACCCAAAACGAACTCGGCCTCCTCCAAAATTCCGAAATCTCATTCGAGGCTTAACGGCTCCCCAGATCGAGATCCGCGCGATTTCTTTTCAATTCTTGACAATAGACGTCTGGACGTCTATTGTCTTCTTAGTGGATAAAGAACAAAATAGATATTCTCCCGGAAAGATTCGCGATGCCATCATTCACGTGATGTCGGATACGACCGCGTCGATGTCGGTAAATGACATCGAGTTACGCGTAAATCAGATAGTAGGGCAAACACCTTCGTCATCGATACGGTCATATTTAAGGCTAAATACGCCGGAAATATTTCTTCGCGAAGATCGAGGCGTGTATCGCCTGAAGGAGAAAACGACCCATACCTCATCGATAGAATCCCCGCTAAAGGTAGTTCAAAGATCATTCGATTTTGGTAAAGCGAAGTTAGTAAATGCGGATTGTTTCGATTGGATCGCGAGTCGTGACGTGAACTCAGTTCACGCGGTTGTCACTGATCCCCCGTATGGATTGCACGAATACACACCTGAACAGCAAGCAAAACTCCGCAGTGGAAAGGGCGGACTTTGGCGAATTCCCCCATCCTTTGATGGTCACACACGATCGCCACTTCCAAGATTTACAACACTAACTCGGGAACAGCTGGTCGATCTCCAGAACTTTTTCGTTATCCTGGGGCGGGTTCTCTTACCTAAACTCGTTCCGGGAGCACATGTCGTGGTCGCGGCCAACCCGCTTCTTTCGTATATCATATCGTATGCTTTGGCTGATTCCGGGCTTGAACGGCGCGGCGAAATTGTGCGTTTGACTATGACGATGCGAGGCGGAGATAGGCCTAAGGCAGCTCACGAAGAATTCTCTGATGTAAGCATGATGCCCCGCTCTGGCTGGGAACCTTGGGTGGTCTTCAGAAAACCGCTCGAGGGTAGGGCTCAGGACAATTTGAGGAAATGGAAAACCGGCGGATTTCGTCGTCCGTCAGAAGATAAACCCTTCGTTGACGTTATCCGCTCGTCACCGACGGGCAAAAATGAACGGCTTATAGCTCCGCATCCGAGCCTAAAGCCACAGGATTTTATGCGGCAGTTGGTACGTGCGGTCCTACCCTTAGGCGAGGGTGTTGTTCTGGATCCATTCGCGGGATCAGGGTCTATGCTTGCCGCCGCTGAGGCGGTGGGTTATGAAAGTGTAGGAATCGAAAAGGACCGTCATTTTTTTGATATCGCTTGCAACGCGATACCAAAACTTGCTGGGTTAAAGATCAAGCCTGTGACAACCTGAATATCCAGCTTTCGCGCAGTTTTTTGATTCCCTGTGCGTGAAGCGTTGCCGTTCTCGTTCCCAATTCACCTCGTGCATTTTTTCGAAAGTCATCCACACCGACCTGACCGAGATAAATTTCGGTGAATCTCATCGGTCGGCGCTCGCGAGCCGGTTCAGAAATATTGTCAACATCATAAACCCAAACACACATCCACTGTGCTCTTGCTCCATGCGTATCAACTGCCCCGCCCGATTTTCTTGTCGTCTTTATCTCCACGCCTTCCACGCCCGATATTACAGAGTTGCCTGAATACGCACCTTGGACGATAAGGTCGGGATGACCATTATGATAGAGGTTTTCCGTCAATGTACGTGAGTGTTTGGCCAAACTCGCTGTAACCATGTCGGATAAAAGTCCCGACATTATCGCCGCTCGAAGCATGTCGTCGAGCCGCTGCAAACCTTTGCCTAACAAATGTGAATTGACGTCAAAAAAGAAGTCGTAAACATCCTGCATTGCCAGTTCAAAATCCTTAATTCTAAGCTCAAACGGTAAACTCACTTCGCGATTGAATTTCGTAGCGTCGGCTTCGTTTCTAAAAATAGACATAGTCTGAATAGTGAGGGCTTAATACCTCGAGGATTATAGCAACAATCGGCGACGCAGCGAACCGCGATCCCCAATGAAGAGTGTCGTTTCTATGTTATTCTATTAAAACAATCGAAGGCTTTTTAAGATGCAGTTCCTGGACTACATACCCACGATGGCTACGTTGCGAAATGCTTTGGACATTGCGCTCGTATTTATCATTGTCTATGTCGTTCTGAAATTGTTGCGCGGAACGCGGGCGGTTCCGACAGTTGTGGGCATGGTGATCCTGGCATTGCTGTACTGGTTTGCGCTCGCGTATAACCTGTCGACGCTTGAGTTCGTTCTGAGGTATGCCGTCGTTTATATCGGGATCGCGATCATCGTTCTGTTTCAGTCCGAGATCAGACAGGCTCTGATCTATTTTGCGAATCGCTTCCGCTTTCCGATCCTGAAACGTCAACGCGGGCAGTTCGGCGGCAGCGTTTATGACGAGATCGTGCTGGCCGTAACAACGCTTGCGACCGAGAAGACGGGAGCTCTCATCGTCATCGAACGAAATATCGGCATGCGAAATTTCATCGACGCCGGAGTTCAGATGGATGCGCATATCAGCTACGACCTGCTGGTCACAATATTCAATCCGGCGACGCCACTTCATGACGGAGCGGTAGTTATTCAAAATGAAAGGCTGGCGGCCGCGTCGGTATTCCTGCCGCTGACGAAAAACCCCGAGATCTCACGCGAACTCGGCACGCGCCACCGCGCCGCGATCGGCATTACCGAGGGCAGCGACGCCATCTCGATCGTGGTCTCGGAGGAAACCGGCCTCATAACCTACGTCGAAGCCGGTAAAGTTCGCCGCAATCTCGATCCGACCTCGCTTCGAAAGCTGTTGCTCGACGCGATGCAAATACCGCTCGTCGAAACCCGACGCGACCCGGCAAAGGTCATGAAAGAAGCCGAAACCGATATTACAGTTTCCTAGATAGCTTTTTCACCACCGAGGCACGGAGGCACCGAGTTTAACAAACGCTTACTTCACTCGGTGTCTCCGTGCCTCTGTGGTAAATTTCTTCTATGCCCGATCCGACCCGACAGTTATTTCTCAAACTCATCTTCCGCAAGATCTTTCTTGAGGACTGGGCGATCAAGCTGTTGGCTCTTGTGATAACGGCGGGTCTTTGGTATGGGGTGACGGTGATGAGCCGCGGTAAGGAGGCGAGCGACCGGTTTACTGTGCCGCTTAATTTTCGCGTCCTCGATAACGCGGCCATTACTAACGCCCCGGTCCAGGAGGTCGAGATCCGCGTTCGCGGCGTCGATGACAAAATAGAACAGATCCGCCGCAACGACCTCGTCGTCAATATCGATCTGACCGAGCTCACGCCTGGCGAACGCGTCCTGACGCTGACACCGGAAAATGTATCGGTCCCGCTGCCCGAGGGCGTGAAGGTCGTCGACCTCCAGCCAAGCCGTATCGCCGTAACTATCGAGGCGATCCAGGAAAAGGAAATTGAGGTCAAGGCTGTTACAGAAGGCGAACCGGAAACCGGTTTTGAAGTCTACGGCGAACCGTCCGTCATCCCGCAAAAAGTAAAAGTTCGCGGCCCCGCGAGCCTTGTCAACGCGGTCGATCAGTTGCTGACCGAAAAGATCTCACTCGACGGCCGACGCCAAGAATTTACTGCCCGTCGAATAACCGTTAGTGCGGCAAACAATAAAGTTACAATCACTAATTCGGTCGTCGACGTCCTATTGCGCATCGGCGAAAAACGCATAGAACGCACGATCTCCGTCACCACCCCAGACGGCAAGACCGCCACCGCCACACTTTTCGGCCCCAAATCGATCCTGACAAAGCTAAAGAGCTCCGAACTAAAGGTCGAAATAATTAAAGACGCCAACGGCGTCGACATCCCCAAATTCGATCTCCCGCCCGAGATCGAGGTCAGAGATCCGAAGATAAAATAGTTTAAACGCTTAACGCACACGCCCGTGACTCAGCTACGCCTTCGCTAGCCATTCCTTAATGTCGTTCCGCATTTCGGGCGAAATCTCATGCTTCGCCGTGTATTGCCGGGACTGAAAATTAGGCAGTCTGCTCTTTAATTTTTCGTTGAAAGTTGTGAACTGTTCCTGCGTGTAAAATTCGTCGTCGTCGCCGTAGAGATAAAATGTATCGGCGTCGAACGGCATATAAACGGGGTTTGTTTCGAGATCGCCGGGGACGCCGCCGCAGACGCCGATCACTCCGGCAAGGACTTGCGGGTGAGTGAACGCAAAGCGAAAATTCAGAGCACATGCCTGCGAGAAACCGTAGATGAAGACGCGGTTCTCGTCGATCGTGCCCTCCGTCGCAAGCTTATCGATTATATCGAGGATGAACTTGTGGTGCCGCTGCACGTGCTCCTCCGGTTTGAAATCGGACAGCCATCCAAAACCGATGCGAAATCCGTCATCCGTCTTTCGGTAATGCGGATGCGGCGCCTGTATCGACGCGATCACAAAATTATTCGGTGCGACGAGCCGTGACTCGCGCATCATATACCGCTTATGCGCACCATACCCATGAACCGCGATCAATAGTGGTGCCGGAGCCTCTAATCCCTCCGGCACAAGCAGGTCGTAATACAACTTGATTTCCGCCGTCATCTCGAGATCGGTCTGCAAGTTTTCAAGGCTCATAGGTTTTATACTTACTGGATTCTTTTCTTACCTTTATTCTTTATTCGCGAACTTTGCGGCTTGGCGTGAAACTTCTCTTTTTCGGTAAAAAGCCCACTAAGGACGCAAGGTCCGAAAACCGCTTTTCTTACCTTAACTGTTATAATACTCGCATTTATGGAGAGATTTTTCGAGAGACTGGACGATCTGGCCGGGATCGGATCGACCGGCGGGGTGGCCGTTTGGCTCGACCGCGTCGCGTTCGTCTTTCTCGTTTTGATGGTAGTTTCGGCTCCGCACTCGATCGCCGCGACGCAGACCGCGTACCTGACTGGAATGCTGGCGTACGTCATCCGCCTTTTCATCACCCGTCGCGAAGCCGTACGCATCACCAAGCTCGACATCGCTCTCTGGTCGCTGTTCGGCTGGAGTGTGATCACCTCGATCTTCTCATTCGCCCCGGACATTTCGCAGGGAAAACTTCGTGCGGCCGCCCTGTTCCTGATCGTCTATTTCGTCGCCGGAAATATCAGAAAACTGCGTGCCGGCTATTTCCTCGCGTTCATGCTCATCCTCTCGTGCATGGTCAATGTCATCATGACGCCTATCCAACGGCTGATCGGCCGCGGAGTCGAGGTTCACGGAGTCTCACCGGCGAGTGCCTTGCCGGGCCTGAATATCAAGGACGGCGACACGATCCTGACAGTCAATAAACGCAAGATCGCGTCCCCCGACGACATCATTCGCGCCGTAGACGAAACCGGCCGGGCCGAGCTCCGCGTTTATAAAACCGACTACGAGATCCCGGCCGTCATAACCAAAGTCGAACTGCAAAACGGAACGACGGCGGAAGAAAAACTCGGCTTCACCAGTTGGAAACGCAGCCAAAACTGGCGGTCCGCCGGATTCTACGGCCACTACACGACATACGCCGAGGTTTTGCAATTAATAATGTCGCTCGTGCTCGGCCTCCTCGTTGCCGCTTTTGCCAGGAATTTAACCACGGAGACACAGAGACGCAGAGAGGAGAAACCGAATTCGTCCTCAGATCCAGGCTTATTTACGTCGCTCCGTATCCTCCTCTTCTCTTATCCGCTCCTCCTTTTCTCTATAGTCGCGATGTCTCTCGCACTCGTTCTGACCGTCACCCGTGCGTCGCAACTGGCGTTTCTGATCTCGGCTCTGTGTATTGTTTTCGTCGGATTGGGACGCAAATGGCTGTTGATCTCGGTCGCGGTTGTTATTCCGGTCGCCCTCGCCGGACTGTTCGCATTGCAGCAAACGCGGCAGGTCGGCTTTTTCGATCAAAAGGATAATTCGATCACCTGGCGGCAAACCGTCTGGCGTGAGGGCGTCGAACTGTGGACGAAAGACGCGCGTAATTTCACGATGGGCGTCGGTATGGACTCGATCAAACGCTTCGCTCCGGCATGGCATCTGTTTGACGACGGCAAACTGCCGATGGGCCATTTTCACTCGACTCCGCTCCAACTCGTCGTCGAACGCGGCCTGCCGGCATTGCTCATTTGGCTGACGATCCTCGGCATTTATACCCGGACGCTCTGGCGTTCGATCCGCTCAAAAATAGTGACCGATTGGCGCTACACCGGAATTCTGCTCGGTTGTCTCGGCGGCGCGATTGGTTTTTTCGTCAGCGGACTCGTCCACTACAACCTCGGCGATTCGGAGGTCGCGATGGTCTTTTACCTCCTGATGGGTCTGAGCACAAAACTCACCGAACTTTCCCCCGTCGAAGCGCGTATTCATCCTCAATAACATCGACTGGCTCAATAATATTCATTGGAGAAAAAACGCATGAAAACATCTTTATCGCGATCCGCACTCTCGCTTCTTCTTTTACTCTCGATCATCGCGCTTTCGCTGCCGCAGATCGGCTATGCCCAAACTGCCGTAGCCACGACCGCTCCGGCAGACTATGCGAGTCAATTAAAAACGATCGAGGGAAAAGTTGAGGCACGACGCACCGAACTTGGCATTCCCGGCATGTCGCTCGTCATCGTTAAGGACGACAAGATCATCTTCATCAAAGGCCTCGGTTACAAGGATTTTGAGAAAAAGATCGTCGTCACGCCTGACACCCAATTCGCGATCGGATCGGCGACCAAGGCGTTCACGGCTCTCTCGGTCCTGATGTCGATGGACGAAGGGAAACTTTCGCTCGACGATTCCCCGAAAAAAGCCCTGCCGTACTTCAAAATGTACGATAGCGAGACCGACAAAAATATCACGATCCGCGATCTGCTTTCACATTCGTCGGGGCTCAACCGCACCGATCTCGCGATGATCACCGGCAAACTGAACCGAGCCGAGCTCATCCAGGTCGCCGCCCAGGCCAAGCCGACGGCTAAACTTCGCGAGAAATTCCAATATCAAAATATAATGTTCGCCGCCGCCGGTGAGATCGTCGCCAACGTGCAGAAAATGCCCTGGGAAAAATTCGTACCCGAGCGGATCTTCGCACCGCTCGGCATGAAAAACAGCACGATGTCGCTTGGTGAGATGAAAAAGGCCAAGGATTTCTCCTTCGGCTACGACTACAATTTCGACACCAAAGTGACGGAGAAAAGGCCGTTTCGCGACATCGATCAGGTTGCTCCGGCCGGTTCGATAAATTCGAGTGCCCGCGACATGGGCGAATGGCTGCGCTTCGTCCTGAACGGCGGCACCGTCGGCGGCAAACGTCTCGTCTCCGAAAAAGGTTACGAAGAATGGCTCAAACCGCAGATGAAAATGAATCCATCAGGCACGATGAACTACGGTTTCGGCTGGTTTCTGCGAAGATGGAACGGCCTCGGCGTCGTCGAACACGGCGGAAACATCGACGGTTTTAACTCCCTAGTTGCCATGATCCCGGAGAAAAAACTCGGTTTCGTCCTGCTCACGAACGTCACCTCGTCGAGTATGGGCAACGACATTATGCCGCTCATCTGGTCAACCTTGCTCGGTGAGCAAACCGAAACGCCAAAACCGGCGGTCAAAACGGACGAGGTCAAACGAACTGATGGAGCCGCTAAAGAACTGATCGGCAAATACAACGGCCCCGGCGGCGGAGCGGTCGAGATCAAAGAAACCGGGAGCGATGTAACATTCAATATTCCGGGCCAGCAGCCCTACGCTCTTGGCGAAAAGGCCAAAGACGTCTTTGCACTTTCGCCTCTGCCGGCGAGTTATTCGCTAAAAGCAAAACGCGATGCCGCCGGAAAGGTCGTAAGCGTCATCGTCACGCAACCCGAGGGCGATTTCGAATTCAAGCTCGCCGACGCGTCCGCCAAACCGGCGTTCACGACCACCTCCGACGAACTCATCCAAAAAGCGATCGAGGCGTCAGGCGGCGAAACGAACTGGCGAAAATTGACCACACGCGTCTCAACCTTTGACATCGATCTGGAGAATCAGGGCGTCAAGGCATACGGCACGAGCTACGCCAGATCACCGGGCATGACAGCGACTGAAACGACGATGACCGCGCTTGGCAAAACGATCGCGAGCGGCTGGGAATATTTCGACGGCACCGGCGGCGAAGAGTTCTACACCTTTTCTCCCGCACAGAAATACACCGGCAAACGGCTCGACGACGTCAAGCTTTCGTCAGCCTTCTACGGCATTCTCGATCATAAATCGATGTTCAAAACGGTTGAGATAAAACGCCTCGCCAAGGTCGGTGACGACGAATGCTACGCTGTCGAATTCACGCCGAACAAAGGTTCCGCGTACACCGAATTCTACTCGACGAAAACCTTCCTGCTCCGCAAACGCGAAGGCGTCATCACCTCCAGCACCAGCGAACAAAAAATCCCCTACACCATCACCTTCGACGACTACCGCGTCGTCGACAACGTCCAGGTCGCCTTCAAAACCACCGCCTACAACATCGGCAACGGCACCATCGTCACGACTCTAAAAACCGTCAAACACAACGAAACAATAGACGAGAAACTCTTCGCCCCAAAAAAGGTGAAGTAACAATCGCTATCGTCAGATTGAAAAGGGAGTAAGCGATCTGCCTGCTCCCTTTTTTTGATTTGCTCCAGAATAAAGTTCTCCTACCGCAAGCATTGCGAACGCCCGGTAAAGAAAATCTGAATTGCCGCTTTTCTCTTACGGTGAAAGTCGTTCGGAATTTCCGAACGACTCCGTGCGACTTTGTTGCGATTAGCCTATTAACCTCCGGTTGGGTTCACGAACTGGGATAAATAATCGAATGCTCCTAAGACGGGGTTCTTCTTGTCTACATTCTGATGTTATAATCTCGGCGTTCAAGCGATAATTTTTCATGAACGAGTTAAAACTAGACGGCTTGATCCTTTCGAGTCGCTATCAAATAAAAGGCAGAATAAGTTCGGGCAGTTTTGCGGAAGTGTTCGTTGCCCGCGATCTTCAGAGTGAGTCGAAAGATGTTGCCATCAAAGCACTCAACACTGATTTGCAGGGAACTTGCGAAACCGACCTAGAAGAACTTCTGTTTGTAAATTTTGAAAAGGAAGCGGCTATTTTAAGGTCGATCTCACATCCAAATATCGTTTCTCTTTTGGACGAAGGCATCGCCACCGACTTATCGAAACGAGATTTCAGCTTTATTGATCTCGAATATATGCCCGGCGGAGATCTTCTCGATCTGACCCGAACCCAACCAAATGGCTGTTTGAGCCTCGGTCAGACGTTAAGCTACCTTCGACAAATTTCTGACGGACTTTCGCACGCTCATCAGCTCGGGATCATTCACCGAGACCTAAAGCCAAATAATTTTCTTTTGACCTCGGATCATCAAACTGTAAAGATCGCGGATTTTGGAATAGCAAAACTCACGAGTGACGAAGCCGGTGAGATTACGCGAGTCGGCACCGGCACATATTCCGCACCGGAACATTCACCAACCGCCGCAGATGCGACATTTGGTTCACTAACCGCGACGGCGGACATATATTCGCTTGCTAAAAGCTGTTTCTCATTTGTATGCGGGCGCTCACCGAGTGAATTTGCGGGGAAACAGATCACGGACCTACCACCGAGCGTTAAAACGCAGCCGTGGGCAAATGCGTTCCTAGACGTTCTTAAACGTGCTACTGAGATGCAGGTAGAAATGCGCTATGGTTCCGTTTCAGAATTTTGGAATGATCTCGGAAACGTCGCAAGCCTAGACGCACAGGCACTAAAACCTGTCACAAACAAAAGACCGTCACCCGAAGAGCAAGAGCTAGTTAAAAAAAGGGCTGAGCTTGCTCCACTTGAGGCGATGCTTGCCCAACGCGAACTCGATCTGCTGACGCTTCAAGCCGAGTTGAACGAGTTTGAAGCACTTTATCTTCGTGTAGTCGGAGTGCTGTATACCCAATTGGACGAAATAGAGGCTCAAATTGCCGAAGCCGAAGCCAAACTTGATCCGAACGACAGCAAAGCAAAGGAAAGAGCAGCCGAAGCAAGAGAGAGGGCAGACGAATCAGCCCACGCTACCAACTCGATCAAAGAGCCGACCAATAAAGGCAAATTCAATCCGCCTGATTCGCTCAAGAAAATTTATCGCGAACTTGCCCGTATCATTCATCCCGACCTTGTGCTTGATACCGCTGAAAAAGAGCGCCGCCATAGTCTAATGGCTGAGGCAAATAAAGCTTACGAAGAAGGTAACGAAGAGCTTTTGGCGTCAATGCTGGACGAGTGGCAAAATAGCCCCGAAAACGTCAAGGGCGAAGGTGTGGCGTCTGAGTTGATACGTTTTATTCGCCGTATCGCACAAGCCGGGGAAAGGTTGCGGGTAATCGAAGATGACATTGTATCGCTCGAAGAATCGGAACTCTTTGAACTGAGATCGAAAGTTCACGAAGCCGAACTCGAAGACCGTGACCTACTAGCTGAAATGGCTGCTCAAATCGAGAGACAGATAGCCGACGCCCATGATCGGTTCAACGGTGAAGTGCTTACCAAAGTGAAAAATGACTAACGACGAAAAACAAAATGAAAATGCCATTGTGCGAGCGGGTAATCGAGGACTACCAACCCGATCTGCATCGCTTGTAAAGCGGGGTTTGGCACAA
>JBBRUA010000010.1:0-23089 GCA_038248245.1 Pyrinomonadales bacterium
AACTCCCCAACTCCCTTCTCCCCCACTCTCAAAACCACTCCATGAACAACGAGCGGCACGTCGAGGTTCCAATTAGAATTTGTGATCTGTTCTAGGAAAAACCGTGTCCGGTAACGAGTCTTGACCAGCCTCGGGAAGCTCTTCAGCCAGGCGTCACGTCGCCGAACGTATGCTTTTATCCATTCGCGTTCGTTGCCGTAACCGACCTGCACGCCACGAGCAACGCGAAAAAATGAGCCGTGAACGATCGAATCGTAAACGACCGCCAGCGAAAGCGGCGAAGTGAAACCGTATTTCTCGCACAGTTTGATCGCCGGGCTGAGGTATAGCTCGAAAGCGACCTCGTTCTGCGCTGCTTTCATCTCGTGCGTCACGGCAGCCGAACGCAAGGCTTTTTTCAAAGCCCCGTTCGCCGACAAACGTCCGATCGACGCTGCCGAACCGTTCCTGAGCGCCGCCAGATTCTCGATCATCACCGCAGCACCGACTACGCCGCCGCTTCTCAGATATTGATCGACGACCGCGGCGAGCGAGCCCGATCGGTGCGTAAATTGATTGATCCCGTACGAAATTCCGGCCCCGTCATCGAGCACGACGCAGGCCGCGTAATCGCCAAATGCACGCGAAGTCTCAAATACATGGACGATCGCGAGCGCCTTTAATTTTGTGTTTTCAGTAAATGCCATAATCCTTGACTCCGTTCTATCTGTATGATATTTTCTAACAATCGAACGATTTGATAGCAAGCGTTGTTCATAAGCTGATCGCGGCAAGCCATCTCTCGTTCGTTATATCCAGATTATCGAAAGATCAATGGCAATGAAACCCTACTTTTCACGGTTTGACGTATTTTGCCGATTTTGCACGAAATGATCGATTTTTCACGCTTTGACTGATTCGACCGATTCGAGAGAAGCAGGCAGATCTTCCGGATTCACACTGAGGTTCTTCCCGCGTGTTGCGGCTTTAAATTCAAACACTACATAAAACAATCATGACACACATACAACGATCATTGGATTTGTCGCCGCGGCCAAAACTACGCCTTTCTGAGATCGAACGTCTGATCCGCAAACACCGCATCATCGTCCCGCCGCCATCTCGCAGGTACCTTACCTCTCTCTGCGAATCCGGAACATTCGAAACCCCAAAGCGCACGTCGCCCTCCCAGACATGGCTCGTCTATGAGGACTCCTTCCTAAATTGGGTGCGGGAAATGGACGGGGATGTATAAATCAATAAGGGAAACATGTGAATGATTTTTGATCAGTCCCTAACGGGAGGAATAATGTTTGAGAAAACTCCTATTTGGGATAAACTATCTCAATGGCTGCCAAACAAAAATTAACTCCATTAGCACCGATCACTCTTGAGATTCCGATTGTCTTCAACGAGCCCGTAGAGAAGCCGAGCGTATACGCGACGAATCTAACATTGCAAATGTCAGAGCATGAAGTAATTATGAGTTTTTATGAGGCTCAACCGTCGTTGGCACTGTTGTCTCCCGAAGATTTACAGAAGACGGGCATACGTGCTGACTGCGTAGCCCGTGTAACAATTGCAAGGGGGCGATTCGAATCCTTTTCATCGATTATCCAAGAACTATCGAAGCAATCTAAAGCGTTGAATGTGGCACCTAAGTAAGTAATTATGTCGACCATTTCAAAAGCGTTCGAATTACTTGAACAATTTAAGCAACTGTCAGTTGGTTGGAACTTCGGTCAAGGTGTGCCAAGCACACCGAGTGCCGCTCGTTCTTGTCAACTAATAATGAGTTTCGTTAAGCGACTTAAGTTTGATGATATCGATGCATTCCCCGGCATTGACGGGGAAATACAATTGTGTATTTATCTTGGTGCTGAGACGCTGGAACTCGTTTTTGAGCCTAACGGGACAGTCACAATTACACTAGAAAAAGACGATGCGTTTCAGTGCATCGCAGAAAATGTTAGTACAAATAAAGCTTTTCAAATCTTAAAGGATTTCAAATATAACAGATGCCGCGATTACACCTCATTAATCTCAAGTACCATTTCGCCCCAAGAAAGGGACGGCTTTCAAGTATGGCCTTCCGACCAACGCAGAGTGGAATCTCCGTTATTGATAAAGAGTGTGCCGAGAATCGCAGCGGGAATATTTGTGAACACGTCCGGACATACTACTCCACAGTCGCAGGTGATCCCGTTGTATTCTGGGAAGTTCCAGCTGAAGCAATACCCGAAAGCTGCCAAATTGTTCACGCTGTAGAGAATGATGATTTCTGGTGTCACTACAATATTACAAGTTGGACGAAAGATCAGATAAGGGCTGCGGAAGTTCGTATCAAAAAAGTGGCATTAACAACTTTATTGATTTGTGATCAAGACGGATTACGTCAGGCGATAGTGTCCGATTTTCCGAGCGAGTAGTTGCTTGTTTCGAATTAGAGTCGGTTCACCCACGCCGACTTTATCAATTCTAAATCGAAAAAACCGCTTCGATCTCTCGAAGCGGCTAATATTTTATAAATTATTATCTTAAATAAGTTTACTAATAGACCTGAACGCTTCGTCGTCCGAATTTGCGGGCTTCGGAACAGTTTGGCACCCAGATGTCGAGTTTCTTGCCTTTGATGGCACCGCCGGTGTCTGACACCAGGTAAGTTCCGCTCCATGGGCCGGCATCAATTGTGATGGTCGAGCCAAGTTTTAGAACTCTCGGGTCGGCGGCGATGATACCGCGGCGAACGCCGTGGCCCATTGCCGTTTTGCCCTTCAGGCAATATGCTGTGGCTGAGAAAGAACCTCTGCCGACCGCCTTTACCGAAACTGTCTTTTTAACTAACTTTTTATCGTTTTTCTGAGCGGTTTTTTGACCGTTCGTTTGGACATTATCGAGATCGAAACTATCGAGATCTAAATTCCCGATCTCGGCCTCGGTCGCCGTTTCGGCTACAGCAGTTTCTATCTGGTCTTTTAATAAATTGCTAACTAGATGTGTATCTGAAATATTATTTTGAATTTTAAGCTGCGAATCAGTCGCTATGGCGAGAGTGGATTCTGTCTGAACCGGCTGGGTCTCGGCGTATATTATTACGACGAACATGCTAAGGATCGACAGGATCGCTGCTCCTCTAACGAGATTTTTCATTAATCATTCTCCGTTTTATTCGACTCCGTCTAAACGCAAAGATAGTGCCTGAGATCTTGATGATCTCCCACTATCGCACACGCAACGAAGACTGTTTCGGCAGATGAATTTCCGCCTGTTCTCGTCCCTCGGGCTTTATGCTGAGGTCGAAACATTTAATGAGACTAACACTTCTGTTCGGAAGTGTCCACCCGGTCAAAAACCGCAAGCCCTTATGTTATATGCCATTGCCGGATCAGAGGGCGCTTAACGTGTGCAATTTTCTTTGATTTCGCTAGACTTGAGAGGCGTAAATCGCGTATATTTCAAGTCAGTTGGCGGCGAGTTTTGCGCTTGTTTTTTAAGGAAATATTATGGATGAAAGACGAAGCGGTGCGAGGCACATGATCTCATTTCCGGTCCGGGTCAAGTGGCGGGACGAGAGCGGGAAAGAGGTCGTCCAGGACGGTTTGACGGAAAATGTGGGGGTTGATGGAGCGCTCGTTTATCTGCCGCGCAATCTGCCGCTCGTCGGCGGCAAGGTCCATCTTACCGTCACTGAAAATCCGGACGACGAGGTCTCCGTCGCCGCCTCGGTGATCCGGCTCGAACGCAACGCCGCTCACCCACAGGTTGCTCTTAAACTAACGGACGGTCTCAGGATCTGGAAAAAGAAGGTTTGGGATTACGCCGGAGCCAGGCTCGCGGCCCTCGAACCCGAACCGCTGGATGACTGGAATTTATGAGAAGGCAGCAGCAGAAGGCAGCGGCAGTAAAATCGGATCTATCCTGCCGACTGCCTCTGCCTACTGCTGATCGTAAACTAATTAAACAATGAAAATCCTAGTTCTCGGCGCCGGACGGATGGGACACGGTGCAGTTTTTGATCTGGTTCATAACTCGCCCGACGTGACCGCCGTTACGGTCGCGGATTTCCACTTGGAAAAGGCCGAGGCAGTTGCGGCGGCTGTCGCTTCGCCAAAGGTTACTGCTCGGCAGATCGACGCTGCGGATCATCAGGCGGTCGTTGAGCTGATGCGCGGTCACGATTCCGTCATTTCGTGCGTCAACTATTGGTACAACGTATCGCTCTCAAAAGCCGCGATCGAGACCGGTGCGAATTTCTGCGATCTCGGCGGCAACAATTACATAGTCGATGAGCAACTCGCACTCGATGCCGAAGCCAAAGCCGCCGGCATCAATATCATCCCCGACTGCGGGCTCGCCCCCGGTATGGTGTCTATTCTGGCGATGCACGGTGCCGCGAGATTCGAGAGCATCGACGAGATCCACATTCGCGTCGGCGGCCTGCCGCAAGATCCGCAGCCGCCGCTCAATTACCAACTCGTGTTCTCCGTCGAAGGCCTCATAAACGAATATATCGAGTCGGCGCGAGTCATTCGTGACGGGCAGATCGTTGAGGTCGATTCGATGACGGAATTGGAATCGCTTGAGTTCGATGGCTTCCCGCCGCTCGAAGCATTTCAAACCTCAGGCGGCACATCGACGCTGCCGGATACATTTCTCGGCAAGATAAAAGAGCTCGATTACAAAACGATCCGCTACGCCGGCCACTGCGACAAATTCAAAACAATGATCGACCTCGGCCTCTGCTCGAGCGACGAGATCATCGCCGATTTCGTCACCACCACCCCGAGAAAGGTTTTCGCCGAGCTCCTCCAAAAAAACCTTCCCGCCGACGGCCCCGATTATGTGCTTGTCAGGTTAGATTTTGTAGGAAAAGGACGCACAAGCCCGCACGATAGTAAGGGCGTGTCAGACGACGCACCCGTCATTCAACGCCTCCGCTACGACATCGTCGATAAACTCGACGAGCAAACCGGAATGAGCGCGATGATGCGCACCACCGCCTTCCCCGCCTCGATAATCGCCCAAATGATGGCCCGCGGCGACGTCACAGCCCGCGGAGCAACGCCACAGGAAAAGGCGATCGACCCGGAAAAGTTTGTCGCTGAGCTAAGACGCCGCGACATAATCATTAAAGAGCAATGCTCGTTTGATTCGAAATACTAAATATAGATTAAGGGGTAAAATTATGATTTTATTAGAAGATGCACGAAGAATAATTGCGGCTGCTGAGAAAAAGGCAGTTGAGATCGGGCAGCCGATGAATATTGCTGTGGCGGATGCGGGCGGCAATTTGGTCTCACACGTTCGTATGGACAACGCCTGGCTCGGCAGCGTTGATATTTCGATCAAGAAGGCTTGGACCTCGAGAGCATTTGATATCACGACCAAGGATCTCGCCGACAACAGTCAGTCGGGCGATCAGTTTTTCGGCATTCACGCCTCGAACGGCGGTAAGGTGATGATCTTCGCCGGCGGCATTCCGCTCAAAAAAGACGGCAAGGTCGTCGGAGCCATCGGCGTCTCCGGCGGAGGCGGCGACCAAGACCACGCCGTTGCCGAAGCCGGTGCAGCCGCCTACTAAATGTCAGAACCACCTGCGTTAGCGGGTGGCATGAACGTTAGCACTTTCAACCGCCGATGACGCGGATAAGCAGATCAAAATCTCTTATCCGCGTCATCTGCGTCTTTTTGCGGCAAACCATCCTCGTTAATCTTCGATCAGCTTCTTGTCCGACATTCCCCGCGACCTGATGTATTCATCGATCGACCCATGCGTCGCGAGCCAGTTTCGTGATTTTTTATGGGCGTCGATCTTGCCTTGTCTTGCGAGTAAGCTCAAATATTCCTGCGAATAAGGGTATTTTTTTGCAAGCTCCGACAGCGGCACATACTCATCCTCACCGAAGGCTCCACAGCTCTCCAGGAAAAGATCCAGAGAGCGTTCGAGCGCCTGAGCTACCAGTAAGATAAATGCATCGTAATTACCATTATTTGCCAGATCCAGTGCCCGATAATATTGTTTACGATTATTAAAAAGGACGATAGCAGGCGGGAAACCCACACGCATGAACAGTAGATTCATCAACAGTCTCGCGGTCCGGCCGTTACCGTCAAAAAACGGGTGGATCCAAACCAATCGGTGATGAAACCGCGACACTAGTTCAACAGTATCCAGTTTCTGCGGATTTTCGTTCGTCTCGGCTAGCAGGTCTCGAATAAGCTCCGCTATCTTCAAATAATTCGGCGGTATGAAGTTCGCCCCCAAGATACGCACTTGGCCCGTTCGATAGCGACCGCCGTATTCAGCTTCAATATTTTCGAGGACGATCTTATGCACATTTAATATCTCATGTTCGATCAGCTTGGTGTTTTCCGTCGCTAACTTTTCTACGTACTCGATAGCCTTATTGTGGTTATTGACCTCGAAATGCTCCCGCAAGCTTTTACCTCTGACCGTCAACCCGGCCTCCAGAACAAGCCTCGTTTCTTTCAACGAAAGAGTGTTGCCCTCGATCGCATTCGAATTATATGTCCACTCAAGCGACAACTCATTTCGAACCCTTTCGAGCGCCGCCTGAGGCAGCGGACGCATCGCATTAAGCTGCTCCCTTTTATCGAAAATTCTTTTTAATATGTCGTTTGGCATATCGGATAGCTTCGATATTGGCACTATCCGATACAGTTGTAAAGATTTTTATTTATCCAGGTACGGTATCTAACCAAAAAAGGCCTCCCATTGCTGAGAAGCCTTTCAAGATAATTCCGGTATATTGTTACGAAGTAAGCCCGATGAGCCTCGGATTTGCCTTCTTTTTGAGTAGCTTCTGCAATTTTAGTCTTGCTTTGTGAAGCTGTGATTTCGACGTGCCGACCGAGCATCCGAGGATGCGGGCGACCTCTTCGTGTTCGAAGCCTTCGACGTCGTGCAGGACGAAAACGTTCTTATATCCGTCCGGCAACTGCGTGATCGCGTTTTCGAGTGCGATCTTATCGACGATCTGCATCCGCTGCGGATTTACGCTTCCGGTCACGATCTGATCCGGCGTTTCGCCTTCATCGGTCACCTTTTCGTATTTCACGGTTCGTTTGCGAAAGTGCATCAGCACCTGATTCACCGTCATACGATGAAGCCACGTCGTAAAGGCCGAGTCGCCGCGAAAGCTGCCTATCTTGCGATAAAGCTGGATAAATACATCCTGCGTCAGATCTTCGGCCTCTGAGGCATTCTGCAGCATGCGGAGACAGATCGAGTAAACACGTCTGTGATGACGTTTGTAGATCTCCTCAAATGCGGCCATGTCTCCGTTTGCAGCCACCTTTGTGAGTTCTAGATCAGTTGCCTTCGGTATGTCGCCAATGGCAACTTTCGATGAAAACTTTACGATGTCCGATTCAATTCCCTGTTCGCTATGAAAAACCGGAAAATTTAATGTTTCTGTAGTCATTGTATTTTCCCCCCTCATTAATCTATATCTCAATTGCCGTGCCAAACCGTTCGATAGCGTACAAAAGCCGTGTTTGACTGAGTAAAAACTGCTTCTAGGCTAGTTTTTACGGGCATACTTCTGTATTCGCGGTTCATCCAAGAGTAGATGTCGTCGTGGGGCAATGTGTCTGGTGCGTTAGTTGGTATACGAAATGGTGCGCTTATCAGACGCTTTTTGTTAAACGTGCGTTGGCCGGAAAAAATGCTAAAATTGACAAACCGTCTGGCACCGGTTCGCGGGAGTATGGAGATGTTTACAGAAATTAAAGGTTTTGTGCCGAAAAGGTTTGTCTTTGCTGTTTTTTTGCTGTTGACCGCGTCGGTCCTCGCGTTTTCGCAGGACTCCAATCCTTATAATAGTCAGGAAGTTTCAGAAGCTGACGGAATTCCGGTCCTGATCAAGCATCTGCCCGATTGGGAAAATGTGAAGCCAAGACTCACGTTCGCCCAGGATGTTAAAACGCTGAAAACCGCGCTTGGCGACCGTCCGGTGTTAGATCTGATCGATTTCTCTGCCGGCACCGAGGCCGTCACGGCTCCGTATGATGCCGGTAAACTGCTGATCGTTGAATATTCAACCCCGCAAGGCTCGATCGATGCTGATAACAAAATAAATCAACGCCTTGCCGAACTCGGTTCCGACTCCGGCATCGCTTATCGGCGTATCGGTAATTACAACACGTTTGTTTTCGACGCATCCGACGCGGTCGCCGCTAACCTGCTGATCGATCAGGTCAAATACGAAAAAAACGTCCGGTGGCTCGGCGACGACCCATTCATGCTCCGCCGTGCCGAACGTGCTTTCATCAATACGACCTCCGACATTTTCGTCTCCACCGTACTCTGGATCGTTCTCGGCCTCGGAATCGCGATCGTCACCGGCGTTGCGGGCGGCGTTCTCTTCTACAATCGCCGCAAACAAAAACGCCGCCTCGTCCCAAATTTCACCGACGCCGGCGGCATGACCCGTTTGAATCTGGATGGATTTACGGCGGATATAGCTCCCGATCGACTCCTAGGCGATTAAAAGTGCCGTCGCATGCTATCATAATGATAGCAGTAGAATGGGAATGGAGGTGAATTATGGCGAGCGTGTTAATTCGGGATATAGATGATGCCGTGTTGGCGAGGGTAAAGCGTCGGGCGAGAGAACGAAACCATTCGCTTCAGGCCGAGTTGAAAATAATGGTAAACAACCTTGCGGGAACGGCCGAGCCTCTCTCCGAGCTAGAACTTATCAGAAAGATCCGAAACTCTAATACCAAAATAAATAAGACCGATTCGGTGGATCTGCTGCGTGAGGATCGCGATAGATGAATCTAGTTGTCGATGCGAGTGTCGCTATCAAGTGGTACGTAAAAGAAGTAAATACCGAGGACGCCGAATTCCTACTCCGTGACGAATTTGTATTGCACGCACCTGAGCTTCTTTTAACTGAATTCGCCAATATTTTATGGAAGAAATGCCGCAATGATGACGTGGACGCCGATTCCGCTGAATCAATGCTGGAATCATTTCTCGAACGACCGATCACATTACATTCGCACCGATCGCTTGTGAGAGCGGCGTATTTAGGCGCCAAAGGCTACGGCCACGCTGTGTATGACTGGACTTACCTTTCCCTCGCAGTAAAACTTGACTACCCATTCGTGACCGCAGATCGAAAATTTTTTCTTGCAGTGAGACGCACCCAATTCAAAAATAATATCGTCTGGATCGAAAATATCCCTTCTCTCCTTTAAGGCAACGCCTCGATCAACCGGTCGATATCTCCACTATTATTATAAAAATGCGGAGCGATCCGCAGTCGGTCGCCGCGGGGGCTGACGATGATGTTTTGGCGTTCCAGTTCGGCGGCGAGTGCGTTTGGGTGAGTTCCGTCGCGGTGCTTGATGCAGACGATCTGCGAACGCTCACCGGGCAGGCGTGAACTGACGATCTCGTAATTTTTCCCGCCCAACATATCGCAAAGCTGATCCGTTAAAACTAACAAATGTCTTTCGATATTTTCCGCTCCGGTTTCGCGGAGGAGCTTTACGCTTTGCTCGAGGCCGTAGAAAAGCGAAGCACAGCCTGTGCCCGATTCCCACGCCAAAGCCGTCGGCTTTAACGGTTGCTCGCGGTCGGCAAAGTCCCAGGGCGTTTCGACGCTGATCCAGCCATTCAATGTCGGCTTGACGCGATCACGAGCTTTGTCGGAGAGAAAAATGAATCCGCAGCCCTCGGGTGCACACAGCCATTTGTGGCTCGCTCCGCAGGCAGCATCGACGAATTGGGCAGGCAGATCGAACGGCAGAGCTCCCAAACCCTGAATGATATCAACGCAAAACAAAGCATCGACCGCCCGAGCCGCTCGGCCAATCCGTTCCAAGTCGGCACGAAATCCGGACGCATACTGCACGGCACTGATCGCAACCAGCTTCGTGTTCGAGTCGATCAGTCCGATCAGCTCATCCAGATCGATCCGCCCGCCGTGTTCCTCTGCAAGGCGAAGTTCCACATTGTACTCATCGCGAACGCTTCGCCAAGGGTAATAATTTGCGGGAAATTCGTGAGCAAAGCTGACAATATTATCGCCATTTTTCCAAGTCAAACCGTTTGCGATCGTGGCGAAACCATCTGACGTATTCCGCGTAAAAGCGACCTGATCGGACCGAACCTTTAACATTTCGGCGATGATCGACCGCGCACGGTCCTTAGTATCGACCCAACTCTGATAATGCTTCGAACCGTTTGCGGAAACGTCGGCGAGCTGAACATTCACCGCCTCGATCGCCGTTGTCGGAATCGGCGAGACCGCCGCACTATTCAAATACGTGTAATTGCTGGCCGCCGGGAACAGCGATCTTATGGCGTCGTTCATATTTCTTTTGACAAAGCCTATCTCAAAGGCTGATTATTGAATCGGTGTGACGATAGCCAACGCCAGGCGTTCGGAATGCGTCTATTAGCTTGATTATGTTCGATTTTAAGGGCAAAAACCAATTTGATTTCGGGTTCGTATCGGCCTCGGACGATCGCGATATCGAGGTCACGCACCTGCGGCGCGAGTCGCGGCAGGGCATTTGGTCGGAAGGCCTGCGGCTGTTGCGCGATATTTTTCTGATCATCGTCGTTTTCATCCTTTTCGGCGTATTCCTTGTCCAGCCGGTCGTCGTCGAGGGCACGTCGATGCTCCCGCAGCTTCACGACGGCGAGCGTTTACTGGTCAATAAACTTGTATATTACAAGATCCAAAGCATTAGCTGGGGACATATCGAGCGAGGCGACATCGTTGTTTTTTGGTATCCAAACGACCCGGACAAGAGCTTTGTGAAGCGCGTCATCGGCCTTCCCGGCGAAATTGTCGAGGTCCGTAATGGACGCGTTTTCGTAAACAGCATCGAGCTCAAAGAAACGTATCTCGACACCGAGCACAATCAATCCCTGCCGAGCTGGCCGGCCAAAAAGGTCGAGGAACATCATTATTTCGTCATGGGCGATAACCGTGACAATTCTCTCGACTCGCGATATTGGGGCCTCGTCCCCGAAAAATACATCTACGGCAAAGCCTTTTTCCGTTACTGGAAACCTTCGGAGATCGGCTTTCTCGAACATGGAGCCTACGACGGCAACCTGCCCATTAAACCCGTTATCAAACCCGAGGAAGGTCGCCCGGACGAGGAACGTTAACGAACGCTAACGTTTTTTCGCTTTTCCTTTTCTGCGTCTCCGCAACTCTGCGGTAAAATCTAAATCGATGCAGACTACGACAAAGGCGATACTCGTCCTAGAGGACGGACGGACATTCTCGGGCACCTCGTTTGGCTCGGGTGGCGAGGCGTTCGGGGAGATGGTCTTTAATACGTCGATGTCCGGCTATCAGGAGATATTGACCGACCCGAGCTACGCCGGCCAGATCGTTTGCATGACGTACCCGCTGATCGGCAATTACGGCACGAACCCCGAAGATGTCGAGTCACGCCGACCTTGGGTCGAGGGATTCGTGGTCAGAGAAGCAAGCCGCATCGCGTCGAATTTCCGCTCGACGATGTCCCTCCAGGATTATCTAAAAACAAACAACATCGTCGGCATCGAACACCTCGACACGCGTGCCCTCGTCCGGCACATTCGCGACAAAGGTGCGATGCGAAGCGCGATCTCAACCATCGATCTCGATCCTAAATCATTATTGAATAAAGTGCTTACGACGCCCGAGATGGCGAACCGCGAACTAGCAAGCGCGGTCACGACGACGGCTTCTTACGAATATCCCGCGACCACCGAAGAGCGTTTTCACATTGTCGCTTACGATTTCGGCGTCAAGACGAACAGCCTGCGCGAATTCGCTAAATTGGGCTGCCGCGTTACCGTCGTTCCGTCAAATACTTCCGCTACCGAGACGATGGCACTCAAACCTGACGGCATCTTTCTCTCAAACGGTCCGGGCGATCCGTCAACGATGCAAAGCGTTGTCGATGAGATACGAAAACTGACGACGAGCGACGTGCCGATGTTTGGCATCTGTCTCGGCCATCAGATAATCGGCCAGGTTTTCGCCGGCGAGACGTACAAATTAAAATTTGGCCACCGCGGCGGCAACCAGCCGATCAAGGACCTGACCACCGGAAAGATCGAGATCACCGCCCACAATCACGGCTTCGCGGTCGATGCGGACTCGCTGCCGGCCGATGTCGAGGTTACGCACATCAATTTGAACGACAACACGGTCGCCGGTCTGCGTCACAGAACGCTGCCCGTATTTTCCGTGCAGTATCATCCCGAATCAGCTCCGGGACCGCACGATTCCGAGTATCTATTCGAACGTTTTATCGACCTGATGAAAAAGTAAAGCTTTTATATATGAACTTTAACGAAACCGACATAAAAGATGTCGTCGTCTATCCGCTGAAAAAATATCACGACGACCGCGGCTGGCTCGCCGAGCTTTTCCGGCACGATGACCTCGACGAAGAGTTTTATCCAACGATGTCGTATATCTCATTCACCACGCCTGCCACTCAGCGAGGGCCGCACGAACACGTCGATCAGGCAGATCTCTTTTGTTTCATCGGCCCGTCCACGTTCAAGATGCGGATGTGGGACAACCGGCCCGACTCGCCAACCTACAACGCCATAATGACAATGCTCGTCGGCGTCGATAATCCGATGGCAGTCGTCGTCCCCAAAGGCGTCGTCCACGGATATAAAAACGTAGGCGACATCGACGGAATGGTGATAAACTGTCCAAATCGGCTCTACATGGGCGAGGGTAAACGTGAACCGATCGACGAGATACGTCACGAGGACGATCCCGACACGATCTATAAGATGGATGACTAAATCGATGAAAAAAGATCTTAGTGCAGTCGTTTGGCAAGAGGGCAACTGGTTTGTCGCTCAATGTCTTGACATTGATGTAGCGTCTCAGGGGCACACTCACGACGAAGCTCTTGAAAATTTACAAGACGCACTAAATCTCCATCTGACGCCACCGATAGCAACTGTTTTTCCGAAGGTTCAAAAGATTCAGCTTGAGGTTGCTGTGTGAAACCGATATCATTTCGCGATCTTCGACGAAAATTATTGCGTGCGGGATTTTTTGAGGTGGGCCAAACGGGAAGCCACATAAAATTTGCAAAATCGACTGACCAAGGAACGTTGACGACAACTGTTCCCAAACATCGCGAAGTTTCAAGTGGAACACTTCGCAGTATTTTGCGTCAGGCGGGTATTTCAGAAGAGAATTTTTTACAGCTGTAACTTTAGACAATTTTGTTGTGGTGCATAGTTTTGAACCACAACAAAAAACCGGCAGACGGCGGCGAATAACCCGCACGTTCGTCTGACCGGACGTCACTGCGGACTTGTTCCAATGCCGCGTCCGATCTCGCCGTCGGCCGGTCACTTTGTCTTTAATGAAGATCCTTCGCATCATCGCACGCCTAAATGTTGGCGGACCCGCCCGGCACGTCGTCTGGCTGACGAAAAACCTCAATACGAATGGGTTTCAAAGTGCCCTGATCGCCGGAACTGTCCCCGATGGCGAAGAGGACATGAGCTATTTCGCCGCTGAAAACGGCGTCGAACCGATCTACATCTCTGCCCTCAGCCGCGAACTCTCACCGAAAGACATCGTCTCGCTCTACAAGATCTACCGCGAAATAAAGCGGCAAAAGCCCGACATCATTCACACGCACACCGCGAAGGCCGGAACGGTCGGCCGCATCGCCGCATTTTTCTACAAATGGCTGACGTTCGGCACGCTGATAGGCCGTCCTCGAGCGGTTAAGGTCGTCCACACTTTCCACGGACATGTTTTTCACAGCTACTACGGCGCGACGAAAACGCGTGTTTTCCTGCTGATCGAAAAAATACTCGCCCGTTTCGCAACGAACCGGATCGTCGTGATCACGCAGCAGCAGTTCGTCGAGATCCACGAGAAATTCGGCGTCGGGAAGCGCGGGCAATTTAGCATCATTCCGCTCGGCATCGATCTCGGTTCTTATTCAAACTCGATAGATCATCGCAATATATTAAGAAACGAGATCGGAGCCGCAGATGACGATATCGTCGTCGGATTCACCGGACGCCTGACCGAGATCAAGAATATTCCGCTACTCATCGACGTCGCGGCAAGATATAAATTATTGGCGGTTGAGCCGAAGCTCAAATTCGTCATCATCGGCGACGGGAATCTGAGGACAGAACTCGAGAGTTCGGCAGCCGAACTTGTCCGGGACGGAACGGTTACATTTCTCGGGAATCGAGACGACGTATCGCAACTCTTACCCGGCTTCGACATCATCGCCCTGACTTCTAAAAACGAAGGAACTCCGCTTTCGCTTATCGAGGCGATGGCGGCCGGTGTGCCTCTGATATCGACCGCGGTTGGCGGCGTCGTCGATCTCGTCGGCGAAACGCTTGAGCACCAAGACGGCTTTCGGATCTGCGAACGCGGCGTCACGGCCGACGATCTCGAGCCAAAACATTTTCTTAACGGCTTGCTTTATCTGGCAAAAGATGAAAAATTACAAAAAAGGCTGAAGGAAAATGCCGCGGCGTTCGTCAATGCCCAATATTCGATCGATCGGCTGACGATCGATATCGAGTCGCTCTATCGGGAACTCATGACGCAGCGTGTATAATTTAAGATGCTTCAGTTAACGACAAATCCACTCATTATCGGCGGTGCTGCCTTTTTGGTCGGCATCCTAATGACGCTCGCTGTTCGGCGATACGCGACAGCCAAGGGATTCGTCGCGAAACCGAAGGCCGACCGTTGGCATAAACGGCCGACGGCGATGCTCGGCGGAGCGGCGATTTTTTTGACGACGCTCATAATGTACGTTCTTTTCGTTCCCGCTACTCCACAATCGCTGGCGTTGCTCGGCGGCAGCAGCTTCCTGTTTTTCGTCGGCCTTATCGACGACGTCTTAACGATCCGGCCGTATCAAAAGCTGATCGGGCAATTGATCGGCGCCGCGATATTGGTTTCATTCGGCCTTACATTGCCGATCACGGGCAACGAGGTCATCGACATCTGGATCACTGTTTTCTGGGTCATCGGCATCACGAATGCCATCAATCTGCTCGACAACATGGACGGCCTCGCGGTCGGCATATCCGCCATCGCAGCAATTGCACTCGGATTTAGTTTTGCCGTAAACGGCCAGACCATTGAACTTTTATTCGTCGCGGTTTTTGTCGGTGCCTTGCTGGGATTTTTGGTCTTTAATTTTAACCCGGCGTCCATCTTTATGGGCGACTGCGGGTCGATGTTTGTCGGTTTTCTCCTTGCGGGTTCGGTGCTGCTGAATCAGGTCGGCGGTCGCTCACGCGGCATTTTGCCGATCCTGGCAGTTCCGGTCCTGATCCTTTTTGTTCCGATCTTCGACACCACGTTTGTCACGATCCTTAGGAAACTCTGGGGCCGAAAAGCGTCGGAGGGCGGACGCGATCATACTTCTCACCGGCTCGTTGCGCTTGGGCTTTCTGAGCGGGCGGCGGTCATAATGTTGTACGTTTTCGCGATCGTTGCGGGCGGCCTTTCGCTGGCGATCAGCGGTCTCGAAGTAAGCCAGAGCCTCGCCCTTATCACGATTTTCTCGATCGTTCTCGTCATCATCGGCGTCTATTTGTCCAAGGTCAAGGTTTACGAAGCGAAGGACGAAGAGTTGGCCGCCAAGAATCACGCGGTGTTCGCCTTTCTGGTGAATGTCTCTCACAAACGCCGTATCTTCGAGGTTTTCCTGGATGCGTTTCTGATCACGCTGTCCTATTATGCGGCATTCGTACTCGTACTCGGCCCGTTCGAAGGCACGGAATCATGGGACCTCTTTCTTAAAAGCCTGCCGCTTCTGGTCTTATTAAAGCTTGGAGCTTTTTTGCTCGTCGGCGTCTACCGAGGCATTTGGCGGTATACGAGCACGAGGGATTTCGTAACGTTCGGTAAGGGCGTCGCTCTCGGATCTGTACTCAGCGTTCTCGCGCTCTTAGTTCTTTACCGTTTCGAGTTCTATTCGCGAGCGGTCTTTGTGATCGATGCGATCTTGCTACTTTTCGCTCTGATCGGCAGCCGGATGGCATTCCGACTGATCCGGCAGGCAATACCAATGCCGATGGATACCGAGGGCCGCCGCACTCTGATCTATGGTGCGGGCGACGGTGGCGAAATGATCCTTCGCGAACTGCGTAACAATTCGGCATTGAGTTATCAACCGATCGGGTTCATCGACGACGATCCGCTAAAAAACGGCAAAGTGATGCACGGCCTGACCGTTTACGATAGCAATGGATCACTAGCAGAGTTGTGTGAAAGCAAAAATATTGACGAGATTCTGATCTCATTTCGCGACATCGAACCGGAACGCCTGCAAAGCGTTCGCGAGCTATGCAATTCGCAGAATATTTCGCTGCGGCGGGTAACTCTTAAGATCGAGCCGATGAATTTCGATTGACCAACTCGTGGCGATACACCTCCTTAAAATTCGAGCTCCGTATTCCCGCGTGATCATCGTGCTGGCCGGTGTGCTTTGTATTTCTTGCCTGTGGTTCACTGTGAAATGGAACTTCGCGAACGCCCTCTCATCGCGAACGGACGAAAAGGAAATTGCCGAGATGGCTTTGTCGCTCGCACCCGACGACCCTCAGACGCACTTCGCCGTCGCCGTCATTTATCAAAAAACTTTCGAAGATTCGGACGTAAAACGCTCACTCGCCGAGTATGAACAGTCCGCCGCTCTGTCGCCGAACAATTACATCTGCTGGCTCGAACTCGGCCAGGCCCGCGAACGCAGCGGCGATACGGGCGGTGGATTGGCGGCGCTAAAAAAAGCGCTGGAACTCGCACCAAACTATGCCGACGTGCAATGGGCATACGGCAACGCTCTGCTGAGATCGGGGAACGCGGAGGCGGCGTTTGAGCAGATCGCAAAGGCGGCAGCCGGAAAGCCCGGACTCGCGAACGCGGCGGTCATCACGGCAATGACGGCGTTTGACGGCGATGCGGAAAAAGTTCGTCGAACGCTTGGCGGCACACCAGATGTCAGCGGCGCGATGGCATCGTATTTCGCCGGCCTCGACAAGTTTGCCGATGCCGTCGCGGCGTGGGGATCGATACCTGAGCCCGACCGCCGAACCGTTTTTAAGGACACAGGAAATGCTCTCGCCAACAAACTTTTGTCCGCCAAACAATTTCGCTTCGCCGCGGCCGTTTTTGGCGACGTCTCTGACGTTCGGACCTCAGTCGGAAGCGTATTCGACGGCGGATTTGAAACCGGCGTGAAATTGCGTGAGGCGGGTGCCTTTGAGTGGCTGATCGCTGCCGGAGCCGAGCCGCAGATCGCCCTCAGCACCGCGCAGAAACATTCGGGCACTAACAGTTTGCTTTTCGCCTTCAACACCGTTAAGGCCGCCGAATTTCGCATTGTTTCCCAAAGGGTCGCGGTTGAGCCGAACGCGGCTTACGCTTTCGAAGCCTTTGGCCGCAGCGAGCTCAAGGCCGCGGTGACGGTTCGCTGGGAGATCGTCGATGCGGCGGACGGCAAAGTAATCGCCAAAACTGAACCGATCGCACCGGTCGGCGAGTGGGCTTCGCTAACAGCCCAATTTGTAGTTCCAGCGACCAGCGATGGAGTTTTCGTTCGCCTTGTCCGCTCGGATTGCCCGTCATCGGTCTGCCCGATAACCGGCCGGGTTTGGTTCGACGATATATCGATCCGGCAACAATAATGACCGACGAAACTTTGATCACATTCGAAAACGTTGATCGCGCGGCGGACGCTTCGCGAGCGGAATCGGTCGTTTTCTTTCTGATCTGCCTGATCCCGATCGTTTCAACGATTCTGTATGGCGGCGTCGATGCCTTCACCTGGATCCTGATCTCAATCGCCGCGGCCGCGATCGTTTTCGCCTGGCTTACCGACGCTTGGAAGAAAAACGGTTTTCTGATCGAGCGCAGTTCACTGCTCGTGCCGCTGACCGGATTGATCCTGATCGGCATTATCCAGATCGTGCCTGTCTTCGAGAGCGGTATCGCCTCAGAACTCTTAGCCATCCCGGCCGTCAAAACGCTTTCGCTCGACCCGTACTCGACCCGCTTTTTCCTCACGCGACTGGTCGTTTACCTTATATTTTTTGCCGCGGCACTGACTTTTATCAACACTGAAAGCCGCCTTAAAAAGGTCATCATCGGCATAATTACTTTCGGGGCGTTGATGGCGATGTTCGGCATCCTCCAACGGCTCGCGAATGCGGAGGCGATCTACGGAATGCGAAATCCGGGTCAGGCGGTCCCGTTCGCCTCTTTTATTAATCAGCATCATTTCGCATCGTTCATGGAGATGACGGGCGGCATCGTCTTCGGGCTTTTATTCGGAACGGCTATTGGCCGCGACAAAAAAATCATTCTCGCAACGGCCGCCGTCATCATGGGCGTCGCAGTCGTGCTGACGAGTTCGCGCGGCGGACTGCTTAGTTTTATTGGCGCACTTATGTTCGTGGTGATCGTCAATTTTGTGCTGAAAAGATCAACGGGAACGAAATCCGCAGAGAAAGATCCTTCCCAGCTTATAGCCTTCGCGGCCGCCGGGATCGGTTTTTTGGTAGTTGTTTTCGGAGTCGTGTTGCTGCTCGGCGGCGATTCGTCGCTGATGCGTGGAATTGGACTGTCCGGAGTGACGGACGATATCAGTAACGGAAGAACGCATTTTTGGTCGGTCGCGATCAAGGTTTTTCTCGATCATCCCATACTCGGGGCCGGGTTCGACGCGTTCGGCGTGGCATTTCCAAAATACGACAGCTGGACCGGAGCATTCCGCATCGAGCAGGCACACAACGATTATCTGCAAACGCTCGCCGACGCCGGCATCGCCGGTTTCGCCTGCATTGCCGCGTTCATCTTCCTGCTATTCAGAAAAAGTCTGCGGTTGATATCAACCGAGACTGATGACTTTCATCGATCGGCGGCGGTCGGGGCTTTGGCAGGTTGTTTCGGTATATTGATCCACAGCTTTTTTGACTTCCCGCTTCGCACGCCGTCGAACGCGTTCTTTTTTCTGCTGCTCGCCTCAATTGCGACCGTTTCGGTTCAAAAAGCCGCTAAAAAGCGTCGAACTAAGACCTAAAGAACTTTCACCGGAAGTTCCTTTTTCCCGCACGGCAATTCAAACAAGATCTTAAAATCTCCCGTCGTTGCGGTAACTGAGCGGATCACAAACAGCGCCCGGCCCTTGATCTCAGTGATAGCCTCGCGGCGGACCTCGATGTCAGGACCGCTCGCGGTCGCGGCCACAGCGGTCAGATCGTTCTCGCCTTCCGTACCGACGATCACCGCCAGGTCTGCTCCGTTATTCTTTAGCGAGATGGACTCTTCGCTGAGAGTCACAGTGCAGGGCGTGATCGCGGCCGTCGTTTCACCCGTTTTTACTTTCGGTTTTGAAGACGGTATCGAGATGATCACCGGCTCGAACAATCCGGGCGGCTTTTCCTTATCCACGGCATCTACAACCGGTGTCGGCGAAGGCTTCGGTTCGTCAACCACAGGCGTTGGCGTTGGCGTTGCCGTCGGCGTCGGCGTCGGGACGATCTCGGGCGTCGGTGCCTCCTGCGGCGGTCCCGGCGCGATGCTCGGATCGAACTTCGGTTGCGGAGTCGTCTCAGGTTTCGGCTCCGGCGTCGGCTCCGGCGTCGGCTCCGGCATCGGCTCCGGCATCGGCTCCGGCGTCGGCGTTGGTTGCTGGGCAACTGTTTCGGGCGATACGCCGAGCGGATTTCGTCCAATTTTGACCTCAAGGCCGTCCGTGCTTCCGTTCATATTTTTATAGAGAGCCTCGATCACCGAATATTTAATTGGGTCCGGCGTTCCGCTTTTGTAGCTTTTGTAATAAAAATCAAGCGCCTCCGCATTCTTATTCGTCGCCGCGAGTGCCGTCCCCAGACGCCAGGTGCTCGAACGCCACCAGGCACTGTCGACCGGCAGAACGCTGACGGCGCGTTTGAGACGGACGATGGCCTCAGCCGAATTTTCCATCTGCATCATAGCGGCACCGGTGAGTTCCTCGATACGGCCGCGAAGAATGGCCGAAAGCGTCGGACGTGGAATATTCGGCAATTGAATATACTCGTCACGGGCGGCCGCCATTGTCCTCGTCCGGTAAAGCTCGTCCGCCATCACCGCCGTCGCCGCGTCGGGAACTTCGAGTCCGGCGTCAACCGTCGGGATCGCCGCCTTGGCGAGATCCAAAACCTTTTGTGGTGCAAGGCGTTTGTCTAGTAACTGCGACGCCGCGAAAAGTTGTCGATGAGCCTTCATCTTGTCATCGCCTCCAACGAATTTGTCCGCCGCCGTCACGGCGGTAGTCGCGTCGGTCGTCTTCAAAGCGTTTGAAAATTCGAGCAGTGCCCGCAGCCGTCCGGCATTCTCCGGATCATCGGCCGCCGTCGGGGCGAAAATGCTCGCCCGCCGCTCGAACGCAACTAGCTCAGTAAAATTGACCGCTTCGCGCGAAACTCGCCCGCCGAGCGATGTCGTGACGCCGTTGCCTTTCAGTGCAAAATTCTTTTCCAGCGTCTCCGCGGCCTCGCGGTACAGTCCCGCGGCAAAACGAGCTGACGCGATCTCATATTCGAGCGTTGGGAAATTACCGTACTGACGCGCCTTCAGCAGCGTACGTTCCGCCTCTAGCGGCTTTTTTAGCAGCATCTGTCCGCGTGCCGTCGCGAGGTGCGACCAGATGAATCGCGGTTCCGCCGCGATCGCCTTTTGTCCGAATTCGACCGCTTTCTCGCCCTCGCGGTGAGCGGCGTACCAATACGCGGCACCGGCCAAAAGAATGACGTTGCCGGGATTCGACGTCAGCGAAGCGTTCATTGCGGCCTCCGCCTCGACCCGTTTCTCGGCGTCGAAGAGAGCGAGGATCAGCCCGGTCTGTGCCGGCAGGTTCGCCGCATCTTTCGCGATCATCTGCCGGTAAAGCTCTGCCGCCTCCTCCGAACGCCCAAGCGCCCGGTACATTTCCGCCAGCCCGCGGCGGGCCGTCAGCGATTCCGGATCGAGTTCCAGAGCCTTCGCATAGGCGACGGCCGACTGTTCGAGTTCGAAATCTATCCGGTTCGCGAGGCCGAGTGTTTGAAATGCCGCGGACGAATCGGGCGTCAGCTTGATGGCGTTCTCAGCCACCCGCCGTGCGTCGGCACCCATCTCGACGCTCAGGTAAAATGTTGCGATGTTCAGCAACTGGGCGGCGTTTGCGTCCGCTCGTTCTTCGAGAATTTTGGCGATCTCGACCGCCTCAAGTTGGGCACCACGGAAAAAGAGATTCGACGAGAATTTCGAAAGCGTTTCGGTAAAGAGCTTTTCCGGTACCGGTTTTGGTGCTTCAGCGGCGGCGGCCTTGAAAAAGTCGGATGCTGTGACAAGATCGCCGGCCAGTAGGCGCTCGTTGCCGATATCGGCTCGGAGCGCGACAAGCGTTTCGAGCGCCAGATCCATCTTATTCGTCTTCGGGAACGCTTTTAGAAATGTGTTGATCGCGGCGATGCGTTCGTTCGAATCCGCAACGGCCATAGCTTTCGACCACTCGGCGGCCTCGTCAGCCGTTTTTTTCGGCGTAGCAGAAGCCTTGGTTTGTGCGAACGCCGGGGTCAATAGTAGGCACGTCAGTAAAATAATGAACGAACATCTCATAAAAAACTCTGTTAAATTCACCGTCGTAGGCAAAATCATAGCACGAAATTGCCTTTTAACGTCTTCCGCCTTATCCTCGCATTATGACCGAACTCGACCAGATATGGTCGCAAATGTTAGATCACGCGGCCGTCCGGGCACAGGAATCGGGCAACCGTGAGATCGCCGAATATCTTCGGCTGAAAGCGACCAACGACGCCATCCGAACGGTCGGTGTCGGCTGGCTCTTTGACACCGTTATCGAGATCGCGGCGGAGCGCGATCGGCAAAATATACGCCTTTCCGTCGAGCGCGAAGACCCGCACCGTTTCGACCACGGCAGTTCAAGGCTCGTCGGCGCGGCAATTCGAATTCGTCAGGGAGTGAGATGTCTGACCGTCGAAGCGGGTTGGACGCGAACGCCTGCCGACGGCATTATGCGCGGCGGAGCACTTGCATTTGCTAGGGTTTCGCATTTTGGAATGCCGAGATCCGGGGTTGAATTGATGCTCGTCACCAGCTCCGATTCTCCATTTTGGAAACTTTCGGACACTCATCTTCGGGTTGATTCACTCGAATTGCGGCGGCATTTCGATATATTGACGACCTGACTTTCCAGCTTTTTATTCACAGTTATGTAAGGTAGAATACAATTTAATACTAGCCATTTGAACGGGAGATTTTTAATAAACGTGATAGCAGATCTTGATAAATTAATAGAATTACAACAGACGGATACTAACCTCAGGCGGTTAAAAGATTCAGTCGAAACTTCGGAAACCAGGCGTGCAGAGATCGAACAAGAGTTTGAACAGCACGCCTCTTCTATACGCGAAATACAAAATCGGCGTGACTCAATGCACACCCAGCGTGCCGACCTCGAAAAGCAGATCGCCGAAAACAAAACTTACCTCGAACGTGCCGAACGCAACCTGAAAAATGCTCAGAATTCGAAAGAGTACGAAACAGCGATGCGTGAGACCGATTCCCTGCAAAAGGCGATCGCCGCATTTGAGGTCCAGATCGTCGATGCTATGGAGACGGTCGAGGCCGTCGATAAGGAGATCGAGGAACGTGCCGAGGAGATCGCGACCCTCGACAGCAAGCTCGAAGCCGCCCTCAAAGAGCACGAAACCCAGATAACAAAAGACAAGGCCGAGTACGCAAAGCTGGCAAAGCAGCGTGAGACAGTTTTTGTCACGCTTCCGGCCCAACTTGCGTCGATCTACAACCGAATGGCCCAGCGTAGCCGCGACGGCATCGCTGTTGCCGAGGTCATCAACGGTTCGTGCAGTGCGTGCTACATGTCCTTGCGGCCGCAGATCCTGCTCGAGGTAAAACGCGGCGACCAGATCATCACCTGCGAAAGCTGCACGAGGATAATGTACATCCTCAAACGCGACGCAACCGAAGCAACGGCATAGTCAAATCAGCGAACGATCTCGATCGGATCCTTTTGGGATCATTTTTTCGCAAAT
>JBBRUA010000011.1:0-22461 GCA_038248245.1 Pyrinomonadales bacterium
AGATCGGCTTTTTCTCGCTTAAAAACCTTTATCCGGCCGATGAAACCTGTGGGCCGTCGACCATTCTGACCTTCGATCACGACGGGCGGCGGAAGAGAGTTCGGAATGAGTACGGTCACGCCGTTCCCCAAGGCCTCGTGACCTTGGCAGATCGGGTCGACATCCTCGCACGTTTGAATAGGCTGATCGGAAAGAGGGAGGGTTTCTAATTTCTAGCTTCAAGGTCAGAGCGTCAAATGTGGACTAGCGGTCGAACCTGCGAAATTGCAGTTCTTTTTTGGGATCTGTACTCCTCGATCGCGTGAGCGACCGGCCTTACCCGGGTGGGCGGGTTGTTGAGAATATTCTAGCACAAGATATTGTAGTTATTTTGATCATTTGCGGCTTATCGATACATCATACGCCACTGCCGGAATTCTGGTAGGAATCGTAGCTGAAGTGCCCGTTTTTATTAGGGTTTGGTTTTTGACATCGGGGCGGTGTGTCGCGTAAACTCTAGGTTTTCACTTTTGAGTGAAATGATGGAGAGTAATTATGCCGAAGAGAACTTATCAACCGAACAATCGCCGCCGGGCGAAAAAGCACGGGTTTCGTGCGAGAATGGCGACGAAGAACGGCCGGGCAGTGATCAAACGCCGCCGAGCCAAAGGACGCAAGAGATTAACGGTTCACCATTATTAGACGTGGCCGATCTGCGTCTGCCTAAGACGGACCGGCTGCGAAAACGCGCTGAGTTTTTGCGGGTGTACGACAAGGGTAAGCGTTTTGAGGGCCGTTTTATGACGGTTTTCATTTTGCCGCCGGATAAGGTCGAAGATGTTGAAACGGTTGAAAGTGCTGTCCACAGGCTGGGCGTGACCGCAACCAAAAAGGCGATCGGTAATGCCGTAGCGCGAAACCGTGCAAAGCGCCTATTGCGCGAGGCTTTTAGATTGAGCCGGGCAGAGCTCGATGCGATCGAGACGAAATACGATTGGGTTTTAAATGCACGGCGCAGCCTGCTGCATGTAAAGATCGAGGAACCGCTGGCCGAGTTTAGAAAGATCGCGGCGAAGATCAGAGGCAAAGAAAATTTGCCCGCGAATGGCGCGAATGGGCACGAATAGAAGATAATTCTTATTTGCTCCTATTCGCGTAGTTCGCGGGCAATCGCTTTTTCGGTCATGAAGTTTTTGGTTTTAGATCTTTTGGGCATTTATAAGGCGTTTTTATCGCCGTTCTTGCCGCCCGCGTGCAGATTTGAGCCGACCTGTTCGGAATACGCGAGCCAGGCGGTCGAAAAATACGGTGCGATGCGCGGAACCTGGATGGGTCTCACGCGTATCTTAAGGTGTCAGCCGTTTTGCAAAGGCGGTCATGACCCGGTTAGGTAGTAGTCAGTAGCCAGTAGCCAGTAGTAAGTGGTGAGCCTTTTGAACCTACAACCGGCGACTTAGTTTTATGGAAAATCCCGGTGGTAATAGTCAATCCCGTTTTTTGATCGCGATGGTGCTCGCAATGGCCGTTCTGTTCGGCTGGCAGTACTTTTTCGCTCCGAAGGCACCAGTACCCGATAATTCGAACACGGCCGCCAATACAGGCACCGCAAACGCCAACACGGCGGCCCCAACCGTTGCCCAGACGGCACCGGCAGCACAGACTCCGTTAGAACCTGCTGCGGCTACGCCGGACACGACCCCAAACAGGCAGATCACGATCAAATCGCCGCTGTACGAGGTAACTCTCGACAGTAAAGGTGCGGTCGCGACAAGCTGGGTCCTGATTCAGAACAAATCTCCGAAAGAGGAGCGTCCGCTGTGGGCCGACGGCTCGAACGAGACTGAGAAAAAACCGCTGCAGCTAATATCACCTGAGGCGTTGGCAAAAAGCCCGCGTGAGGTTCCGTTTCGCCTGTCCACTGACGATCAGGCCATTAACGGCATGATCAACGACCGCAATTTCACTGTTTCCGGTGCCGATGGCGACGTTGTCCTCGCCGCCGGAGAGGAAAGGCAGATCGAGTTCAAACTGACCGACGCGAGCGGCGTCGAGGTCACTAAGACCTTTGTTTTCCGCGCGGACACTTACGTTGCCGATCTTTCTGTCAAGCTTACGAAAGGCGGTCAAAACGTCCCGAATACAAAGCTTTTGATCGGTGCCAGCCTCGGCGATACCGGTATCGCTCATCACAATTTTTATCACATCGAGTCAGAAGCGATCGCACACGCGAACGACGATGTTTTCCGGTATCCGGGTGCTTCGTTTACGTATGACGGGAATAATATGAGCACCCACGGCGTTCCCGGCAACGTCGATTGGGCCGGCGTCGGCGACGCTTATTTTGCGATGGCTGCCGTTCCCGCATCGCGAATGCAGGGCCTCGAGTACCGTTCGACCAAGTACGAATTCCAAACTGCTCCCTTCTACGACGGCATCATCAGTTGGGTCACCCGAAGCCAGAAAACAAGCGAAACACGCCATCTGATAACCGCCTACGTGCCGATCATGTCCGACGGCTCCGTCACCAAAGTCTTCACCGGCACAAAGGATTACTTCGCGCTTTCTGGACCGTATACCGAATCGCTCTCACAGTTCGCCGGTCGCCATATCGAGATCGTCGACCTGATCAATTTCAGCAATTACTCGTGGATTCGGCCGATTACGAAGACACTTTCGGTCCCCATTCTCTACGCACTTAACTTTTTTAACGGTCTGACGCACAACTACGGCGTGGCCATTATTGTCTTTACGTTCCTGTTCTACATGCTGCTGTTCCCCTTGAGGTGGGCGCAGTCGCGTTCTTTCAAAAAAGCTGCGGGAAATGCCCCGAAGATGAAGGAAATACAGGACAAGATCAAAGATCTCCAGAAAAAAGGCGTCCCAAATGACGATCCGCGGATGCGTCAGCTGCAAATGGACCAGCTAAAAATGACCAAGGCCGCCCTGCCCATCGGCGGCTGCCTCACGATGCTCTTGCAGTTCCCGCTCCTGATCGCATTTTACACCGCCGTCACGATCTCGCTCGACCTACGCCAGTCAAGCTTCCTGTGGCTGCCCGATCTGTCCGCCGCCGATCCATATCATTTCCTCGAGTTCGCATTCGCACTGTCGATGATACTGTCGATGAAGTTCACGCCTCAGGCCGCGACGATCACGCCCGAACAGCAAATGCAACAGAAGATGATGACGTATTTTATGCCGGTAATGATGCTCTGGGTCATGTGGTCGGCTCCGTCAGGATTGCTGTTATACTGGTTCTTCGGCAACATCGTCAGCTTTGGCCAGCAGATCGTGATTAACCGGATGAATAAGACGAACACGCCTCCGGGAATGGAGATAGTGAGTTCTATCCCGGCGAACGCGAAACAGGTAAAGCCGAAGTTCGGCACGGCCTAATACATAGTGAGGTTGGCCTCTCCTGTAAGGATGTGAAACCGTCTAACTTGATGGCAAACTTTTTTCACGCCGGATGATCTGGCGTCCTGCAGGCGAGGGTGCCTGCGTTCCTTGGCTTATGAATCAAACGTGTGAAAATGCTAAAGAATTTCTGTCGGGGTTAGTTTCGGATCTGAAATTTGATTTGACAGTATTAAGTGAGTGGACGGATGAGGGCTGTCTCCTCAATCTGAGTGGCGAAGACTCGCAGTTGGCGCTCGCCGAGAACGGCGAGTTGCTGGATGCTTTTGAGACAATCTTGTTTCAGGCATTTGGTCGTGAATTAGACCGTGAACATCGCATCGTCGTCGATGCGGAAGGCTTTAGAAAGACCCGCAAATCCGAATTGCATGCTATGGCAAGGTTTGCCGCCGATCAGGTTCGTAAGAATGGTCGGCCATTCACCTTTGGCGTGCTGAACTCTACTGAACGCCGTATAATTCACACTTCGCTGCAGAAAGAAGACGATCTTTTCACCGAATCGGTCGGCGACGGTCGCGACCGCAGATTGCAGGTTCGGCTTCAGTAAGAAATCACCACAGAGTCACTAAGGCTCAGAGAGATTTGGAAATGCTTTCGACGGCTCTTCGTAAAGAGTTGCTCTTTTTTTTAATTTACGACTTAACAGATCTCATTCTTCACTAAGTGCTTCTGTGGTGAAATATTCAGATGGCAAACACGATCGTAGCATTGGCAACGCCGACAGGCAGGAGCGGGATCGGTGTGATCCGATTGAGCGGAGGCAAATCGCTTGAGATCGTTCGTGAACTTGTTGCCGATAGAGCGTTCACTCCCGAACCTCGAATCGCTAACCTAAGACAACTTCACGATCCCGCACTGAGCGAGATCATAGATGAAGCAATCATTACATTTTTCAAAGCTCCGCACTCTTTCACCGGCGAAGACGTAATCGAGATCGGCTGCCACGGTTCACCTGTTTTGCTACGACGCGTGATCGACATTTGTCTGAGGGCAAATGCTCGGATGGCGGAGGCCGGGGAATTCACTTTGCGTGCCTTGTCGAATGGCCGAATGAATCTGGCTGAAGCTGAGGCTGTCCGCGACCTAATCGATGCTCAGACGACCGCCTCAGCCCGCCAAGCGGTACGGCAGCTCCGCGGTGAGTTTTCAAATCAGCTCCAGCCGATCAAGGACGAACTACTAAACATCATTGTAATTTTAGAATCGGCACTAGAGTTCGTTGAAGACGATCTGCCAGAGGTTCAGGCGGATGGCGTGAAGACTTCACTCAGGACGATCGCCTCTGAGGTCGGTAAGTTGGCGCAGACTTTTCAGGCCGGCAAGTTGATCCGTGAAGGTCTTCGCGTAGCACTTGTTGGGCGACCTAATGTCGGCAAGTCAAGCCTTTTCAACGCTTTGCTCGGTGCCGACCGGGCGATTGTCACCGAAATCGCTGGTACTACGCGTGATCAGATCCGTGAGCGTTTTACAATTGAAGATATTCCCATCTCACTCATAGACACGGCTGGCTTGCGTGAGACGGACGATATGGTTGAGAGCATCGGCGTTGAGCGTTCGAAGGCGACGATGGCAGACGTCGACATTGTTATCGTCATGCTCGATTCGAGCGAACAGACATCTGACGAAGACCGCGAAATTCTCGCGAGTGTGATAGATTTGAATTACCTTGTCGCCCTCAACAAGATCGATAAACTCCCATCCACGGACATCGACCGGATAATCGCCGGTGAACATTCGAGCCTCGGTTACCTGCGTGAAAAAATCACACCTGTTTCCGCGAAAACCGGGGAGGGTCTCGACGATCTGAGGAACAATATTATTCGTCCCTTTGTGGCCGAAGACGTTTCGACGTCGGGATTTTTAGTGACCGATGCTAGACATCACGATTTGCTTGTCCGAGCAGAAGCCGAGATCGAGCTATCGCTCGAACAGTTAGACCAAAAGATCAGCGAAGAGATTGTGCTTATCGGTCTTCACAATGCTCTTCGCTACTTAGGCCAAATAACTGGCGAGACAACCACCGAAGATATGCTAACTAAAATATTTTCTACATTTTGCATCGGAAAATAGATATGAATCGAAGAGATATTTTAAAGTCCGCAGCTTTGTTGTCATTGTTCGGTACTATCGGTTTCGCCGGTAGTACCGAAAGAACCTACGTGCGGCTGAAGACCCTTAAACCGAAACGGTTGAATCCCGGCGATACTGTGGCCGTAGTTGCTCCCGCAGGCGGAGCTACACCGGAAGCATTCGAACGCGCTCTGACAAACATCGCATCGCTTGGCCTGAAAGCAAAGATAGGGAAGTATGCCCGCGGAAGCAAGGATTTCTTCTCGGGCACTGACGCCGAACGGCTACATGACCTCCATTGGGCGTTTGAGAACGCTGAAGTTAAGGGTGTTTGGTGTGTTCGCGGCGGTAGCGGTGCACCGCGGTTGTTGCCGGATATCAACTACTCGATGATCAAGAAGAACCCGAAAGTTTTCGTTGGATATTCCGATATTACGGCGCTCCATTTGGCGATCTCGCAGCAAACAGGGTTGGTTACCTTTCACGGACCCGTAGCGTCGTCAGAACTTTCGGAATATACGAAGATCCATCTTGTGAGTTCAGTCATGACGCCGTCCGCGAACTACAGGATACAGCCCTCGGAATACAACACGTCCCAATCGTCAGAGCTCTCTAAGCCAAATGTTATTACGCCGGGAAAGGCGCGCGGACGGCTTATCGGCGGTAATCTGAGCCTGCTTGCGGCACTTGCCGGCACGCCGCATGGACTTAAGGATGTAAAGGGAGTGTTACTTTTTGCTGAAGATATCAACGAGCCGCCGTACAAGGTCGATCGCCTGTTTACGCAGCTTCGGCAGAGCTGTGATATGCGCTCGCTGTCGGGGGTGGCTCTTGGGGTTTTTTCAAGTGCTCAATCTGCGACCGATGCTGATACCGCGACGGTTCTCAGAGTGCTCAAGGACAGGCTCGGGGATCTCGGAATTCCCGTAATTTCTGGATTGTCATTTGGTCATATCCGGGACAATTGCACCCTCCCGGTAGGTGTCGAGGCCGAACTGGACACGACGACCGCAACACTGACTCTGATGGAACCGGCCGTAATTTAGGTTGACGCAGCGTTTTCGGATTGATACGGTCTAGGTTCGGTGTTTGACGGTTTGTTTTATGTTTGACGAGACGTTTGATGTGATCGTGATCGGTGCTGGGCACGCGGGTTGTGAAGCAGCCTCGGCATCAGCGCGCCTTGGGGCTGAGACCGCTCTTGTTACGATCAATCTCGACCTTATCGGACAAATGTCTTGTAATCCTGCAGTTGGCGGAATAGCGAAGGGACATGTCGTCCGTGAGATCGACGCTCTTGGCGGGATCATGGGGCGGGTGATCGACCGCACCGGCATTCAGTTTCGGCTTTTGAACCGATCGCGTGGTCCCGCAGTGCAATCCCCACGGGCGCAGGCTGACCGCAGTCTTTATAGAATCGAAATGCGGCGGGTGCTCGAATCAACGCCTAATCTGAGTTTGCGACAAGGTTTGGTGGTCGACCTAATTGTTGAAAACAATCAGGTTACCGGTGTTGAGATGCAGGATTCGCGGCGATTAGGGGCCAAGTCGGTTATCGTCGCAACAGGCACTTTTCTTAATGGAACGATCCATACGGGCGAAAAGACTTTTTCTGCCGGACGAGCAGGAGAACCGGCATCGATTGAGCTGGCTGAGAGTCTGAGGCGTTTCGGTTTTCCAGTGGGGCGGTTGAAAACCGGGACTCCGCCGCGAATTGATGGACGCACCATCGACTGGGACGCGTTTGAGGCTCAACCACCGGACGAAAAGCCGGTAGCATTTTCCTTTGCGACCGAGAAGATAGAGCAGGATCAGATTCAGTGCTTTATTGGGTATACGAGCAAGCAGTTACATGATACGATCCGGGGCAACCTGCATCGCTCACCCCTCTATTCTGGCAAGATTCAGGGAATAGGGCCGAGATATTGTCCTTCCATAGAGGATAAGGTCGTCAAGTTCGGTGACAAGGATAGGCACCAGCTTTTTCTCGAACCCGAGGGCCGCGAAACGAACGAGGTTTATCTGAATGGTTTTTCTACATCCTTGCCGTCTGACTTGCAACTTGAACTGCTGAGGATGATAGACGGATTTGAAAAGGTGAGAATCATCCGTCCGGGTTATGCGATCGAATATGATTTTGTTGATCCGCGTGAGTTGATGTCAACTATGGAATCTACGAGGATGAAAGGTCTCTTCTTCGCCGGTCAGATAAACGGGACCACGGGTTATGAGGAAGCCGCTTGTCAGGGATTGCTGGCCGGAATCAATGCGGCATTTTCAACCCAAGGACGTAAACCCTTTGTTTTACAACGAGATGAGGCGTATATCGGGGTTTTGGCGGATGATCTGATCCGTCATGGGGTTGATGAGCCCTACCGTCTGTTTACTTCTCGAGCCGAGGCCAGGTTAACGCTTCGACATGACAACGCAGATCAGCGTTCGTCTTCGAAAGGGCGGGAAGTCGGGCTTGTGGGCGATGCTGACTGGGAACGTTTTAATCAAAAACGTGACCGTGTGGCCTCGATCCGAAATACTTTGGAGGTAACTCGCTTCAAACGGTCTTCAGTTGAATATGCCGGTGTTTCCCAATTGCTGGGTGTTGATCTGGGAGATTCAATCACTCTTTCGCAGCTTTCAATGCGACAGGGGGTTGCTACTCAACTTATTCAGCGTTTACTGCCGGAAGATATTCGTTCTGATGTTCGCGTGGCAGAACTAGAAACTGCATTGGCTGATTCGATGTACAGCGGTTATATCTCAAAACAGAAGGTTGCTACCGAGCGTGTAAATCATCATGACACCCTAAAGGTGCCAGAAAGTTATCAATTCAATAGTATAGGTGGGCTTTCAAACGAAATGATTGAGCGGCTTGAGCGTGCGCGACCTCAGAATTTCGGCCAGATTCGAACTATTGTTGGTCTGACACCTTCAGCAATCTCCGCAGTGTTAGTTCATCTTTCGGCACAAAAGCCCATGGATCAAGGAATTTCGTCATAATGTGGTACGTACCACGTTTACGGAGTCTCACGAAGTGATACGTACCACATGCGACCAATTCGAATTCGATCTGGAATTATGTTAATTTCTTAGTTCACTTTCGAGAGTTCGCACCATGGGTAAGATTATCGCAGTAGCAAATCAAAAAGGTGGCGTGGGAAAAACGACCACGGCTGTCAACCTCGCGGCGGCACTTGCCTTGCAGGAAAAAAAGGTTCTCTTAGTAGATGCAGATCCGCAGGCGAATGCAACGTCAGGGGCCGGGATTCCGCGCGGTAATAATCGAAAAACTCTATACGATGCATTGATATCAGGCGACCCAGTCCGAGAAATGGTATTACCGACCGATATTCCGTTCCTTTGGGTATTACCGTCAGATAAGAATCTTGCAGGGGCCGAGATCGAATTGGTCGAGACTGTTGACCGGAGTTTCGCGTTAAAGAGAATCCTGGCCGGCGTCAAGGACTATTTTCACTACATTATTATTGATTGCCCGCCCTCTCTGGGAATTTTGACGATTAACGGCCTAACGGCTGCCGATTCGCTACTGGTTCCGATTCAGTGCGAATACTACGCACTTGAGGGCGTAACCGAACTTTTCGACACGCTGGCGCGTCTGAGGCGTGAACTCAACCCAAATCTTATGATTGAGGGACTTTTGCTGACAATGTTTGATGCGTCTACCAACCTGTCTTCGGCCGTGGTTAAGGATTTGCGTGATTTTTATGGTTCGCAGGTGTTAACTACGGTTATCCCGCGTAATGTGCGTCTTGCGGAAGCACCAAGCTTCGGAAAGCCAATAATGCTTTACGATAGCCGCTCAAAAGGGGCGGAAAGCTACATCAGTCTTGGAAAGGAGATTTTAAGTCATGGCTAGACAATCGTTAGGGCGCGGCCTGAGTGCACTCCTCGGCGAAGAAAAAATTGAAACGATAGAAATACCGTCTACCGATATCGACATTGATTTAATCGACCCAAATCCTGAGCAACCGCGCACGCGTTTTGCTGATGAGCAGTTGAACGAACTTGCTGCGTCAATTCGAGTGAACGGCATCGTTCAGCCGATCGTTGTAAGAAAACAAGGTGCGCGGTTTCAGATCGTTGCCGGCGAGCGGCGTTGGCGGGCGGCACAGCGTGCGGAACTGCGACGCGTTCCCGTAGTTGTAAAAGAAGTTTCTGACGACAAATTGCTTGAAATTGCCTTGATAGAGAACATCCAGCGGCAGGAATTAAATCCGATTGAAGAGGCTAACGCCTATCTAAAGTTAATGGAGCAGATCGGGCTTACTCAGGAACAGGTTGCGGCGCGTGTAGGTAAAGAAAGAACCTTGATCACTACGACAATGCGTTTGCTACAATTGCCGACCGATATTCGTGATTATATAAGTGAAGGCAAGCTGTCGCTTAGTCACGGTCGTGCGCTTTTGATGACGCAGGTCCAATCTGTCCAGCGAGCCATCGCTCAAGAAGTCATCGATAAGGGGTTATCTGTTCGTGCGACCGAGAGTGCTGTCAGGCGACAGGCAAATCAACCCCCTCAAAACCTTGAGAACAAAGGAGTTATTCGGTCACTGGATCCGAATATTAAAGCGGCTGAGACAAAGCTCATGCGAAAGCTTAGCACCAACGTCAAGATCCTGCCCGGCAAAAAGGGAACCGGCGGGAAGATCGAGATTGAGTATTATGGAACGGATGATCTAGACCGCGTTTTTCAGCTATTATTGAAGCAGTAGAAGGCGTTATATTTAGATGGAAGTTTGATCGAGGTAACTCAGTTGTATTTATTCATTTTCGAATCCATCGGGACTTCAGAACTTCTACTTATCGGCGTTGTCGCGTTGATGTTTCTCGGTCCGCGTAAAATGCCGGAAATGGCAAAAAAGATCGGTAAGATAATGGCCGATTTTCGAAATACTACGAGTGAATTCAAAGATACTTGGGAACGCGAAGTTAACTTTGATGAAGAAGTTAAATCATTGAACTTAAATGAGTTAGAGGCAAAACCCGTCGTAAGAGTGTCTTCACTAACGGAAGGAGAAATGGCGAATGAGCTCGTTGCTCCTGTGATAAAAGAAATCGACCCCACAAATTTTAACAATCCGCCGGCACCTATCAGGAGTTCTGATTCCGACTCGCTTAAAGCTGCTGCGATCGACACAAAATCGATTGAATTCACCAACGACCTGAAAGATAAAAAGAATTGGCTATAATACCGCGATGAGTGAGAGCGAGAGAATAGATGAGCCGGAAAGCGGCGTGCAGATGTCGTTCCTCGATCATCTTGACGAGTTACGTAAAAGGCTCGTAAACTCTGTCATCATCATAGTTATAGCATTTGTTTTTTGCTTTTACTTCTCCGGCGAAATATTTAATTTCCTCTCCGTACCAATCCGTAAAGCACTTTCAGAAGCCGAACGTCGTGACCTACCCGTCAAAGGATTGACCGGCGACGAGAAAATATTGCCACTCTCGAGTCTTAACGAGGGCGATAAAGGACTGTATGTCTTCGATCGGGCAACAAAGCTGGGAGTGAGCGTGATCGCGCCGGGAACCTCTGTACAGGCGATAGTCGGCAGAGATTCTGAGAATATACCCGGCCTTTTTACGAATGAATCGATCGTAACCTTGAATGGGGTGATCCCTGGCGGAGTAAGGTTGCCGGCTGACCTGGCTGTAGGTGCTAGAGCCGAACCGACGGCAGACGAACGACTGATTGTAACGACCGCTCCGGAATCATTCACTTTGTACGTCACTGTTTCCCTATACTCGGCGATCGCCCTGGCCGTTCCCTTTCTTCTAATGCAGATCTGGGGTTTCATTTCGCCGGCATTATACAAGCACGAGCGCTCTTACGTTACGCCATTTATTGGCCTTTCGACGGTGTCTTTCGTGGTTGGAGCCGCTTTTGCATACTACATTCTATTCCCACCCGCCCTTACGTATTTGCTTGGACTTGGCGAGGACTTTCGTCTTTTATTACGAGCAAGCGACTATTTCGATTTTATTACAGTAATTATTTTGGCAATGGGAATCATCTTTCAAATGCCAGCAATCACTTACGTTCTAGCTCGGATCGGCCTTATTTCGGCTGGCCTTTTGGTCAGGATATGGAAGATGGCTTTAGTGGTTATCCTTATCGTTGCTGCGGTAGTATCGCCGACCGGAGATATTCCGAATATGATGCTATTCGCGACCCCCATGATGGCTCTGTATGTGGTCTCGATCTTCATAGCGTGGTTTTTTGGTAAGAAACGCATGACGGACGCGGAAGTGTAGATCGTCCGAAAGGCAGTAAAGCAACCATACAGGTGCTTCTTTGCATCTTGAACTATTAGGGAGAACTGTCTAAAATCTAACGAGTGAAGTTTTTGGTTATTTGCGGCTTGAAGCCTAGTCTTGTCAGGAGTGTTACCGTTATGTCGAGAGTTAAAAATTTGCAGAATCTAGCATTGATAGTTTTGGTTATTGCGATCGGAGCGATCGGTGTTTTTGGTCAGCCCCCGAAAGGTGACAAAGACAAACCGAGTCAAGATATCGCTGACAAGGCCCGCAACGTTAAGCCGGAGTTGAAAGAGGCATATAAGAAGTGGATCAACAACGACGTTGCATACATCATCACGAAGGAAGAGAAGCGAGCCTTCGCTGCATTACAGACTGACGAAGAGCGTGAAAACTTCATCGAAAACTTCTGGCGTCGACGCGATCCAAATCCCGATACCGAAGAAAACGAGTATCGCGAAGAATATTACGAACGCATCGCTTACGCTAATCAACACTACGCATCTGGTATTCCCGGATGGAAGACGGACCGCGGCCGCACCTACATTGCATGGGGCAAGCCCGATTCAGTTGAATCACACCCTTCGGGTGGATCGTATGATCGGCCGAGCTATGAGGGCGGCGGTTCAACAACGACCTATCCATTTGAGATTTGGTTCTACCGACATCTCGATAATGTCGGTGACGGTTTAGAGATCGAGTTCGTCGATCCTACCGGTACTGGAGAGTATCGCATTGCGAGAAACGCGAACGAGAAAGACGCTCTTGCGAACGTGCCGGGAGCTGGTTTTACGACAAACGAGCAGCTCGGACTTTCAGACAAAGGTGACCGCATAAATGGTGGCGGCAACAATGGATCGAATAATTTCCGTCGCGAGCAAGACTCACCTTTCCGCCGACTGGAGGTCATTGCAAATCTTCAGAGGCCACCGGCAGTTAGATTTAGCGACCTACAAAGTTCATTGACCGACTCGCCGGTTATCGATAACAATCCACTTGGTTTTGATCTCAGGATCGATTATTTCCGCCAGTCGGATGACCGAGTCATCACGACCTTCACAGTTCAGACCAGTAATAAAGAGTTAACCTTCGATGAACTCGGCGGACTCAAAACCGCCCGAATGAACATATTTGGACGAGTTACGGCGGTCTCCGGAAAGCGCTCAGGGATTTTTGAAGATTCAGTTACAACGAATGCAACCGCTGAAGAACTCGTCGAGGCTCGCGACCGTCAATCGGTCTATCAGAAGGCGATCGCGTTGACACCTGGTACTTACAAAGTGGATGTAGTTGTCAGAGACGTTAGCACCGGTAACAAAGGAATCGTGAATATGGGCTTTACGGTTCCGAGATATGACGAGAAAAAGCTTTCAACGTCGTCGCTGGTACTTACATCGAAACTCCGTACGACCAACGAACGCGACATCGGCCAAATGTTTGTCATCGGCGGTGCCAAGGTTATCCCGAACCTTAGCGGCGACTATAAACAAGGTCAGGAGGTTGGTATTTATCTTCAGGTATACAACGCAGAGATCGATCAGACGACACTCCGTCCTGCCGTAGACGTTGAGTACGTTTTGTCCAAAGGCGGCAAAGAGATTTTGAGGCAGAGTGAAGACTGGAGTGGCCTGAGTGACTCGGGTCAGAGGTTAACGCTTGCGAGACTCTTGCCGACGGCCGCGATCCCCGTTGGCGATTACGATGTAAAAGTTCTCATCAAAGACCGCGTCGGCGGGCAGGTGATCGAGAACAAGGGCAAATTTACGATCACTCAGTAGTCTTCTGAAGTCTCTCGGTCCCGTAAATTTAGAAAGGTTGGATATTGTCGGGCTGACGATATCCAACCTTTTGTTAGGTTTTCCAAGAGGATAGCCGTCATAAATTGACTCGTGAGCTTTTAAAACGACTGATTTAGCTTTACTTCAATTACGGGGCTGTTTTTGCCCTCGCTGGTGAGAATGAGGGATGAGCCATCGGGCGCGTAAGTGACCGCCTCGCCAATCTTTCGCTTACCGACATCGATCGAGACAGGGGTTTGCTTCCAGATATCGTCGAAATTCCTTGAATTTTCAGGCAAAGTAAATTCGTAGGCCGCGGCGTAGTCGCAAATGATCACCCGTTTGCCGTCTGGCGAGATGTCTCCACCGGTAACAAAACCGTTTGGTATCGCCGGCATTGAAATATCGGCGACCTTTTCGGCCTCGACCGATTTTTCACCTCCAAACTCTGATTTTATCCGATACACGCCTGCGGGTCCGCTGACCCGTTTTGTGACGACGTAGATGTTAGCCGCTTTTGGCTCAATCAGCAGTGTTTCTGAGTTATGATTAGAATCTGGATAGCTGAACCGAAGTACTTCCGCCGAAACTGTCTCACGTGATCGTTGTCGGGTCGATGTTGAGTCTTCCGGTGTGACCATCGGTTCTGCCAGCCGGTAGATCGAATGTTCGGTTCGTCGGCTTGCGTTGTCCCCGATCTCACCGATGTACAGAAAACACTTTCCCGCGCTGTCCTTGTAACCCGCTATATCTTCCCAATCTGTATTTCCGGCACCCGTAACCTTCCACGTTCCAAGAGGCTCTCCCGACTTTCTAATCGCGTAAATAAAAGCGTCATCGCCAGAATCATTGTGGGTCCATAAGACGTCTGGCTGACATTTTGATGCGGTTAGGCCGCTGCTTTCCGTAATCTCAGGATTTATGATCGTACCGGTGGATATCGGAGCGTTATAGCGCGAAGTTTGCTTCAGGGGCGAGCTTCTTGGAGTCAACATTGAGCATGCCGAAAAAATGAGTGGGAGAAATGATAGATAAATGACAAATGAGCGATTATTAGCTATAGTTTTCTTCGACATACTTCGCTCACTATAACGCAGATGCCGGTTGATAGCTTAAGAACATTTTGCATTTGCGTATCGTAAGGCTTTTTTAGATTAACGATGATCGTTGGAACCGAATGGCTAATCGAAGCAGCGGGCTGTGACCCCGATTCTTTGCGCGACGAAGCGACTATCCGCTCGGTGTTTTTGAGCGTTATAGCCGACCTAGGATTGTGCTCGGTCGGTTCAGTCTGGCACAAGTTTCCTGGAGAAGGTGGCGTCACCGGACTTATCGCTCTGACCGAATCACATCTTGCCTGTCATACGTATCCGGAATACGGTACCGCGACATTCAATCTATACTGTTGCCGAACAAGGCCGGAATGGAATTGGGAAGCTAATCTTAAAGGGGCGATCGGAGCAGCTCGTGTGACGGTGACAAGGCTCGAGCGAGGTGAAGAAGTAGAACAGAGCTTTGATACAGCGGGTGGTGGACAATGAGTGTGTTGAAAGCAAATTGTCCATCCTGCGCAGGGCCTCTGGAATTTACCGCCGGCTCGACGATCGTTGTCGTCTGTCCGTTTTGCCGCAGTGCTATCGCCCGGACGGATCGTGCTCTCGAAGATCTAGGGAAGGTCGCGGAAATCGTTGAGTCGGAATCACCTCTTAAACTCGGTCTTAAAGGGACATACAAAGATACGCGTTTCGAACTAACGGGCCGTGCTCAACTTCGCCACGAACTCGGCGGCACGTGGGACGAGTGGTACGCGACATTTTCAAACGGCTGGGTCGGTTGGCTGGCAGAGGCCCAAGGGCGTTTTTATTTAACGTTCTATCAACCACTTCCGGCCGGGGTTGTGCTACCAACATTTGAAGGATTACAACTCGGGCAGTTGTTGCCTGAAATCCCGAGTCCGACCCCGCTGATGGTGCAGGAATGCGGGCGAGGAACGTCCGTCGCCGCAGACGGCGAGATACCGTACAAGCTGACGCCCGGCGAACAATTCACGTATGCTGATCTCGCGGGGAAGAACAACGCGTTCGCGACGATCGACTACAGCATGGATCCTCCGTGGGTCTTCGTCGGTAATCAGGTAACGCTGGCCGAGATCGGACTCGGCGATGCAAAGCCCGTTAAGCGTGAGGCACGCAATGTCTCCGCGGCAGGTATGGGATGTCCGAACTGCGGAGGCCCGCTCGCGTTGATCGCTCCGGACAAGGCTGAACGCGTAACCTGTCCGAATTGCGATTCCCTGCTCGACGTAAATCAAGGCAATCTTACTTACCTGAAAGCCTTGACACCTCCGCCGGACCAGCCCGCATTTATCGCTCCGATCGGTGCCGAGGGAAGTTTTAACGACGGACCGAAGTTTAAAATTATCGGAGCCGTTGTCCGAAGTGTGACGGTCGACGGCATCAAGTATTACTGGCACGAGTATCTGCTTTATAATCCGATGGTCGGTTTCCGCTGGCTCGTTCATTCGGACAATCACTGGAACTTCGTCGAACCGGTAAGTCCGGCCGACGTCGAACAGGCGAATGTTATCGGACCGGGAGCAACGCTTAATTACAATGGTTCGACGTTCAAGATATTTCAGGACGCGCCTGCAAAAGTCGAGTATGTGAAAGGCGAGTTTTACTGGCGTGTGGAACAGGGCGAGACAGTCCGTGCTGTGGACTATGTGGCGGCTCCGTTGATGCTGTCGCAAGAGATATCCCAAAACGAGATCAACTGGTCGGTCGGTACCTATTTGACAAATGAAGAGGTTGAAAGGGCATTCGGGGTTTCCGATCTGCCGAAGCCGTGGGGCGTGGGCCCAAATCAACCGTTCACGGGACGCTTTTACTACACTTGGGGATTTCTACCGCTATTTGCATTGCTGATCGTTGCGGTGTTTATGATCCCGATCGCGGGTATCACGAAAACGGTTTTAAATCAGTCTGTTATTTTGCCGGCAATGGTTAATGCAACGACGGGACAGGCAGCGTTCAGTCAGTCCTTCGATATTAAGGCGAATAGCAACGTGCGAATCACTGCGGGAGCTCAAGTCGACAACTCTTGGGCCGATCTCGATATTGATCTGGTGAACGACGCAACCGACGAGGTGACAGAAGAGGTAAATGCTCCGGTGGAATATTATACCGGAAGTGACAGCGACGGAGCATGGACGGAAGGTTCGAAGTCGACGGACGCGACGATCTCATCACCCGGCGGCGGAAGATATAAATTACGCGTCGAGGGGACATGGCAGAATTGGCAGACGCCAATGCCGGTGACGATAAAGGTCGAGCAGAACGTAAATCGCGGCGTAAATTTCATATGTGCCCTGCTCATCCTTTTAATCGTGCCCATATTTGGCTTGTTGAGGAAATTCTCATTCGAATCCGGTCGATGGAAGGACAGCATGTTCAGCACCAGTTCGTCCGGCTCCGACGACGAGTAAGTAATATCGACCGTAGGGTTAAGTTTCGTGTTTGAAAGTTAAAAATAGGGTATGTTAAAAAAACTATACATTCTATTCGGCGTCGGGGTATTGCTGGCCTATTCGTCCGCTGCATGGTTTGGTTGGGAACTTGCTAACTCGGGCAGCAAATCGCGTTTGGGAGTGCCGTTTATTTATTCAGGATTTCGTGGAGGAAAATAATGTTAAATCTCGAAGCAATTGCCCCGACGTTGGGCCTTGTCGTCAAGCTTGAAGACCTTTTGCCAGTTCTTACGACCACCATCATTTTTGTCGCTATCGGCTTAGTTGTTTTTGCCCTCGCATTCCTTATTGTCGTAATGGTCGCACCGTTTTCGGTCAAAAAGGAGATCGAGGAAGATCAAAACACGAGTCTTGCGATAATCATTGGTGCCATTATAATTGGAGTTGCCTTGATAATTTCGTCGGCTATCCAAGGCGGCTGATCACCTAAAACGGAAAGTGAAAGATGAAGAATCACGGGCTCTGTTTTCATTTCCCTTTGTCCGTTGACCCCTTCCGTTTATGAAACGCGCTCCGCTACTCTTTCTCAACGTATTTGTCATCGCTACGTGCGGGCTCATCTACCAGTTACTCGCGGGAACTCTTTCTAGCTACGTCCTCGGCGATTCGATTACACAATTTTCAATCATTATTGGCATCTATCTTTTTGCGATGGGTGTCGGCTCGTGGCTTTCTCGTTTTATAGAGAAACACATTGCCGAAAAATTCGTCGAGACCGAACTCGCGCTCGCGGTCATCGGCGGATTTTCGGCTCCCCTCCTTTTTCTCGCATTTGCAAACCTCTCCTATTTCGGCGTCGTACTTTACGGAATGGTGTTTATAATCGGGACGCTGGTTGGCCTCGAGATACCCTTGCTCATGCGCATGCTGCAGAACGAGATGGATTTTAAGGATCTCGTTTCGCGCGTTCTGGCCTTTGACTATATTGGAGCCCTTGCCGCGTCGCTACTTTTTCCCATATTTCTCGTTCCAAAACTCGGTCTAAACAGAACGTCTTTGCTTTTCGGCATGATCAATGCGATCGTCGGCATTTGGGGTACGTGGCTCCTTTCGCCTTTGATAAAAAAGAATGTGACGCTGATGCGGATCAAGGGTTTCGTAATTCTAACTCTCCTCGCCATAGCATTTATCAAGGCGGATAAACTGACGACGATGGCCGAAGACGCGTTGTTCGTTGACAATATCATCTACGCGAAAAGTTCCTCATATCAACGGATCATAGTAACCAAAGGAAAAACCGGATACGCTCTTTTTCTTAACGGTAACCTTCAATTCAATTCGTTCGACGAATACCGTTATCACGAGGCTCTCGTGCATCCCGCTTTTTCTTCGTTTCGGGGTGAGGCGAAACGCGTTCTGGTTCTAGGTGGTGGCGACGGCCTCGCGCTGCGCGAGATTCTCAAATATCCTTCGGTCGAATATGTACAACTGGTCGACCTCGATCCGGAAATGACCCGGGTTTCGTATAGGGTTCCTGCTCTAGGTGAGTTGAACAAACACTCATTCGACGACCCGCGGGTGCAAGTTACGAATGCTGATGCGTTTGTCTGGATGGACACCCAGGTCGAGCCCTTTGATATCGTGATCATTGATTTCCCTGACCCTAACAACTTCGCACTCGGTAAGCTCTATACCACGCGTTTTTACAATCTCTTAAAATCAAAACTCAAACCCGAAACATCTGTCGCCATTCAAACGACGTCGCCGCTTATCGCGCGTAAATCATTTTGGTGCATCGTAAAAACTCTCGAATCAGTCGGGTTCACCGTTAAGCCTTACAAAACAACTGTTCCGAGTTTCGGTGTCTGGGGGTATGCCCTCACCAAACTAGAACCATTTGAAACGCCCGCCAAACCGGTGCCTGGCATCGACCTGCACTTTCTAAACGACAATGCATTCGCCTCAATGTTTGAGTTTCCGACCGACACATCCAGACCAGCCGAGGAACTGGAGATCAATCGTTTGGATAACCAAGCTCTCGTGCGCTATTACGAGGCGGAGTGGCGGAGATTTGAGCAGTGAGACTCACACGGCGAGAACTACTTACCATATTCTTGGGAGCACCGTTTGCAATGGCGGCATGCCGATTGGGAGGACCGTCTGCGTTTCCTGTTGGTGAGATCGTTGGACAGTCGGCGACGCTAGGGCATATCTTGCGCGAAAACCGCTCTTTTGAAGTTCCGCCAAACAATTGGGAAACCAAAAGAATAGCGATCATCGGCGGCGGTATTGCCGGCTTGAGTGCGGCGTGGAAGCTTAAACGAGACAAGTTCGACGACTTTGTTTTGCTGGAACTCGAAAAAGAGGCAGGCGGTACGTCGGTCAGTGGAAAAGGTGAACCGGTCGGCTATCCATGGGGAGCACATTATTTGCCGGTGCCCTTTCAGGAGAACACGGATCTGATAGAGCTTCTCGAGGAGATGGCGCTTTTGGACGGAAGGACGGCTGATGGTGAGATCCTGGTGAAGGAGCAGTTCTTGTGTCGCGAACCGGAGGAAAGAGTCTTCTACAAAGGCCGTTGGTACGAGGGCTTGTATCTCGGTGTCGGTGCCAGCGATGAAGACAAGGTTCAATTTGCCGAGTTTCATAGGCAGATCGATGAATGGGTAAACTGGCGTGACAGTTCCGGTAAACGGGCGTTTGTCGTGCCTCTGGCCAATTGCTCGACGGACGCCGAAGTTACTTCACTTGATAGAATTACTTTTGCCGAATGGCTGCGGGAGAAAGGATTCACATCAGAGCGTCTCCTTTGGTATTGCGATTACGCGACGCGAGATGATTACGGATTAAAGGTCGATCAGGCTTCGGCATGGGTCGGGCTTTTTTATTTTTGCTCACGCGTTCGAAAAAGCGGAGCGGAATCGCAACCTTTCATCACATGTCCCGAGGGTAACGGACAGTTTGCACGTCACTTTTTCGAACGGGTCAAGGACAATGTCCGAAGATCTCAGATCGTCGTTTCCGTTGTGCCAAAAGATAAGGGCGTCGATGTGATCTGCCTGGATAATGGCGAGATCCGCGGGATCCACTGCGAGAAAGCCATCTACGCGTCTCCTGTTTTTACGGCGCCGTGGGTGATTCGCGGATTTCGCGAGGAACAGCCCTTTGTTGCCGCTGAGTTTTATCAGAACGCGTGGTTCGTAGCTAATCTATTTCTCAAAGATCGACCTAAACCCCGCTTCACAAAGGATTTTCCACTCTCTTGGGATAACGTTCTCTATGAGAGCCCGAGTCTGGGCTACGTGACCGCGACACATCAGAAGGGTATTGACTACGGACCGACGGTTCTGACCTATTATTATCCGATGTGCGAAGATCCGAACGGACGCACGACACTCTTTAATTACGACTGGAAACAGCTTGCCGACGTTTGCCTCAGTGATCTGTCGCGGGCCCATACGGATATTTACGAGCTGACCGAGCGGCTGGACGTAATGCGTTGGGGACACGCGATGATCTCACCGCGACCAAATTTCATCTGGAGCGGTATTCGCGAAAAGGCCGTGAAACCGTACCGAAACATTCACTTCGCCCACGCGGACCTAAGCGGCATCGCTCTTTTTGAAGAAGCGTTTTATCATGGAATACGGGCGGCAGGCGAGGTATTGGGGAAAAGTTGGGTAGTGAATAAACCTCTCTACTAACATTCATTTATCATTTATGCGAGTCCGCGACCCTGCCTTTTTTATGGACGCGACAGTGCAACAACCAAACTACTGGCTCTTTTCCAGATCGATCGACCTGACGGTCTTTCTGGGTAGTGCTCTCTTGTCGCTCCTATTGCTTGGGGTCGGCTCTCAGCTTGGCGTTTTGAATGGCGACTCACCAGAGTGGACGTGGATCTCGGCAGTCCTTTTAATAGATGTCGCCCACGTCTGGTCGACGAGTTTCCGGGTATACTTCGACAAGGAAGAGTTTAAGCGGAGGTTTTGGCTTTATCTGCTTGTGCCGGTTTTCGGGTACGCCCTCGGAGTTGCGCTCTACTCTGAGGGAGACCTTGTTTTCTGGAAGGTTTTAGCGGCGATCGCTGTTTTTCATTTTGTGCGTCAGCAGTATGGCTGGGTCGCTCTTTACCGGCGAAAGTTAGGTGAAACCGATCGGCGGACGTGGTGGATCGATGCAACGGCCGTCTATCTCGCAAGTATTTATCCGCTTGCGTTCTGGATGACGAGTCTGCCGCGTAATTTTGAGTGGTTCGTTCCGAACGATTTTGTTTCGCTACCTACAGTTGTCGGGACCATCTTATTTCCGATCTATGTTCTTGCCCTAACATCTTATTTCGCAAAATCGATCTATCAATACTTTCGACACGGATTTCTAAATATTGGTAAAGATATAGTGGTCGCGACGACGGCAATCTGCTGGTACATCGGCATCGTATATTTCAACTCGGACTATGCCTTCACGGTCACGAATGTAATCATCCACGGCGTTCCTTATTTTGCTTTGATCTATGTTTACGCCAGGTTTCGGCGTGAATCGACTGGCGGCGTTTACCGAACGCTTTCACAGAATGTATTCATATTCTTAGCGACACTTTGGGCTTTGGCCTATATCGAAGAACTATTCTGGCACCGCGGCGTTTGGCATGAGAAGCAATGGTTGTTCGGCAGCGACTGGGATTGGCAGACGCTAAAAATGTACGTCGTGCCTCTGCTCGCTCTGCCTCAACTCACACACTACGTTTTGGACGGTTTTATCTGGAGACGAGGAAGCAGTACGGATTTTCGGTTGATATAGATCTTATTTATTTCTGATAGAATTGGAGTCGGATTATGGAGGCATTATTTAACAATTTACTTGCGTGCCGCGTGGTTGTGACCAGCCTTTTTTTATGCGTCTGTTTGTTCTCAGGGTGTAAGAGTTCGGGTATTGGGCCGATCGATATCCTTGGGCCAACCGACGAGACGGATGAAGCGGCAAAGATCGTAGCCGACGCAAATCAAGATCTGACCAAGATCAAGGTGCTTTACGAGCAAAACGAAAGTAAACGTGAGGAGCTGAAGTCGGCGATGGAGAAAAATGATGCGGTCGCGGCGAAGAAGATCGCGGACGACGTTGTTTACCTGATCAATGATGGAGCCGCCTTTGGAAATTCGGCGGTAGAAAAAATACAGAAGGCACAGGAGATGCAGATCAACGATGATTACCGTGAATATCTGCGTTTGAAAGAGGAATCACTAAAACTGCAACTCGAGGCCTTCGAAAATTACCGCATGGCCGCCCGCACATTGCGCGATAATTACGATCCGAAAAATGTTGCGTCACGAGACAAGGTCAAACTTGAGTTCAAAACTCGCAGCGAAAATTATCGAACAATAATGGAAAAGGCCCGAGATTACAGTAACCGGGCAAACGAACTGGCGAAAGAAGCTTTGAAAAAGGCTTAATGAAAGGCTGACAGCGGGATTGAAC
>JBBRUA010000012.1:0-21490 GCA_038248245.1 Pyrinomonadales bacterium
AGGCCGAAAAGCTGACAACTAATAACGAAAAACGCCTTTATCTTTCTAATTGCTGGTTTGAGGTCCTGTATACCGCCGAGGCACGCTTCCTCGGATACGTGTATCAGGAAGTTTACGGAAAGCCGTTTGCGGTCTAGTTCGTTAGCGGATCGTCTGACACTGTTTCATGTCGCCCGACTTAAAACCCGTGGTGAAATATTGGATACGCTGCTGGGCTGACCCGTGGGTGAATGAATCTGGAACGACGTAGCCCTGAGTTCGTTTTTGGATCATATCGTCACCGACGGCTCCGGCGGCCCTGATCGCTTCTTCGGCATCACCGGCATCGAGGCGACCCTGTTTGGCGGCGAAATTCGCCCAGATCCCGGCGTAGCAGTCTGCCTGTAATTCGAGCGCCACCGAAAGACGATTATTTTCCCCCGCCCGCTGAACTTTATCCATTGTGCCCATAAGATTCTGAATGTGATGCCCGAATTCGTGGGCAATTACATAAGCCTGAGCAAAGTCGCCAGGCGCCTTGAATTCGCGCTTGAGCTCATCGAAAAAGGCGAAATCGAGATAAAGATTGTAGTCGCCCGGACAATAGAACGGACCGGACGCAGCACTCGCATTACCGCAGGCGGACGAGACTTGATTGGTAAAGAGAACAAGTGTCGGGGCTTTAAACGCGATTCGTGTTTGCTGCGGCAATATTTGTTTCCACGCGTCTTCGAGATTTCCCATAATGGCTCGGGCGAACTGGCGGTTCTCGTCCGGCGAAACCGCTTTATTAGCGGTGGTGCCCGGTGCCGGAGCAGTTTGCCGTTGAGACGTCTCCAGCAATTGGCTCGGGTCGCCGCCACACAAATAGATCACGACCGCTAAGACGAGAACCCCAATACCGCCGCCGCCGAGGGCAACGCTACGTCCGCCGAGTCCTCGACGATCCTCTACGTTACCGCTCTGCCGCTGATCTCTCCAACGCATAATCTGACTCCTGTCAAGAAAACTTTTATGTCTGCTAAAGTTTGTACTCCGATTCTAACATTTTCCCAATTCCTGCGAAAACGCTCGTTCAGATAAGCGAATTTCAACGGTGTAAAACCTCGAAGAAGCTGAAAAATTAATATTCCGACCGTCCGCAAAATCTTGACAGATTGAGAGTTAGGGGATTATGATGCAATTGCGATTAGTTTCGGTTTTCTCTCCGCGTTTCCAAATTTAGGAGGCATTAATGATTAAACTAGACATCGTCAACCTGGTTGCCGACCGGACCGGGGTGCCGAAACAAAAAGCTGAGCAGGTCGTTGATTCACTGTTTGATGCGATGAAATCGGCCCTCGCTCAGGGCAAACGCATAGAGCTTCGCGGCTTTGGCGTCTTTGTCGTAAAGGCCCGCAAACGCGGCGTCGGCCGCAATCCGCGAACCGGCAAGGAAGTGCCGATACCGGCGGGCAAAACGATCCGATTCAAACCGGGCAAGGAACTTTCGGCGAAGGCCGTTGATTAATATCTTAATTTTTCGTTTTAGAAAATCAGATCGTAGATCGCCGAGCAGCATTACCAAGCTTGCGGTTTGCGGTCTTTCTTGTTGAAAGTCACCCCGAGCAAATGACCGACCCCGATCACATCGATCAACATTTTTTCTACGAACGCCAGGCAATGCGTCCTACGGTGCGGACGTGGATAAAGCACTTCGTATTTCTCGCGGTCACCTTCTGTACCGCGACGGTCGCGGGTTCGATGTTTCCATTCGGCCCGTTCTCTAATTTGCCGGAGGACGATCCGCAGACGGCGTCCGAAATTGTCCAATTTCTTCTTTCGCTTCCGGTCGCATATGCGGGAATGATTGCTGAGGTCGTTCAACAGCTATTTGTGAATGCCGATCTGCTCACCTACGGACTCAAGTTTTCGATCTCACTGCTTTTCATCTTGATCTGCCACGAAATGGGGCATTATGTCGCGTGCCGACTATACAAGGTCGATGCGACGCTGCCATTTTTTATACCGACCCCGCCGATGATCGGTCCGGCCGGAACGTTTGGGGCGTTTATTAAAATTTTGTCTCCGATGCCGTCGCGTCGGGCGGTTTTTGACATCGGTGTCGCCGGGCCGATCGCCGGATTCATCGCACTGATCCCGATTGCCATCGCTGCGTATGCGACGATGAAATTCGGAACGTTGCGAGATATTGAACTCGGCAATATCTCACCGATCAATTTCTCTGAGCCCCTGCTGTTCAAACTTTTAGGTTTTATAAACGGTGTCGATACAGCCTTGCCGATGGAGCAGAATCCGTTCTACTTTGCCGCGTGGGTCGGCTTGCTCGTAACTGCGTTAAACCTTATCCCGTCCGGTCAACTCGACGGCGGTCACGCGGTCTATGCAGTCTTTGGAGAGAAGGTTCACAAATGGACGGGCCGCATCGCCTTTCCCGTTATGGCTACACTTTCTTTGCTTGGAATGTATTTTTTCAGCAGTCCGAGCGGATTTTTGATCGCTATAATCCTTGCCGTAATGATGCGTGTCCGTCACCCGGAGCCGTTAGACCAGACACCGCTCGACGGAAAACGCATAATTATCGCGATCGTAACACTGGTGATCTTCGCACTCTGCTTCGTGCCGTTTCCGATAAAGCTAAATTAAGGTTTATTTGCCGCAAAAAGGCACAGAACGCGCAAACAATAAAGGGGAAGGCCGATATTACGTCGTCTTCCCCTCCTCTTTGTGCCTTTCGCGGCAAATACACTTATCCAATCGATGCAGGCAACAAGCCTTTTATTTCTCTCACCATATTCTCAACATCTTCTTGGCCGTCGAGAGCGATCATGAAGAAATCGTAGCTGGTCTTAAAGCAGACCATGCCATTGCCAAAGAACCAGACGCCTTCGAGCAGCGGATTGCCGCCGATGATCGAGCCCAGCGGGAAGCCAGTAACGGTGACGGGATTGAGAACGTTTGTAAGCATCACGGCACCGGACGCAAAAGAAAACGCCCCGAGCAGCGGTGCCCCGACTCGTTTGGCGATATCCCGTTCGAATTGGATCCGTTCTGCATCGGCCTCCGATAGCTGTCCTTTGGCGATCATGTCTTCGCGGCGTTTGAGATATCCATCGAAATTTTCGGCGAGTTTCTTTACAGACCAAGTAGGGATCGCGGAGTTCAAAAGCCAGTGTGAACTGATACCGGTAAAGACAACGCCGAGTCCGGCCCCGATCGCCATCGAAACGCCCGTGGTCGCGGCGCGTACTGGATCTTCGACGGCCCAATCCGCCGCCTTCTGAACAGATCTCAACGCCGAGTCGAGCGTCGATGAAAGACCGGCACCGAACCCGACCACCTTCGAAACGCGCTTCGCATTTGTGCCGACCGTGTCGTACGCATCGTCGAAAAATTCACCTGCTCGGCCGGCCGCGTCCGATACGATGGCACCTGCCTTAGTTCCCGCATCACTCGCGACGCCCCGCATTGGCTCACTGACATTCCAGGCCGTTTTAGCGGTGTCGGACGCGGTATTCATCACGCCCTCGGCGACCTTTACGGCTTGCTTGCCGACGTCGGTCTTTTCCGCCTCGGTCTTTACGTAGCCGGCACCTTTCTGTGCCGTATCGTAAACCACCTTCGCTCCGCCCTCGATCTTTTCTTTCAGACCAAGCTGAGAATCGATCTCCTCAAGCTTGTCGGTCGCCTTCTTTTGCCAACGGTCAAATTTATCTTTGTAATCGCTCATTGTTTATTCCCCAGCATCGATGATCTTCTACTCAATACGAAACGGCCGCGATCTTTGTTCGTCAACCCTTATGTTACAACTTTGGATGTCAAAATCAACCAACTTTTTGTCCGGCATTGTGTTTTTGGGGGTTGTGAATATATGCTAATCTTTGTTTCGATTTTAAGTTATGCCACTCGTGAAATGTCCGCAATGCGGTAAGGAAGTTGAATTCAGCGGTAACGAATTTCGCCCGTTCTGCTCGGAGCGGTGCAAGCTGCTTGATTTTGGTGCGTGGGCCGACGGCGATTATAGTTTGCCTGCGGAGACGGCTGACCTGGCGGACGAAGACATAGACGCAATCGAAAAAGCTAGAGCATTGGAAGAGAGCGAATAATATGAAAAATCCTGCGATACTTTTCGATGCCTCTCCGATTGGTGCCGGTGTCGGTGTTTTCCTGGCGGTCGCATTTCTCTTTGTTTTTTTAGCCGTCGCCTTTATTGTTTTTAAGCTGCTGAAAAAATCGGTCAAGATGGCATTTCGCCTGATGATCGTGGCGGTGATTCTAGCGATTGCCATTGCCGGTAGTTTTTCATTTTGGTGGCTCGGATCCAGCAGTAAGCCGACACGGCCCGAACGCCCGCGTTCGACCCAGTCGAAATAGCCGCCGATGGCTCATACCGAACAACTTCCCAAGATCAATGGCTGGCGCCGTTATGTTAAATTGCCTCGAAACGTGCTGGCGTTGAGTCTCGTCAGTCTGCTCAACGACACTTCAAGCGAGATAATTTATCCGTTGCTTCCCGCATTTCTCGCCCTTTCCCTCGGCGCATCTCCGTTCGCGATCGGTCTTATCGAAGGGTTCGCCGAGTCGATCGCGAGTCTTCTAAAACTATTCTCAGGTTATCTCAGCGATAGATTCGGCACGCGAAAACTGCCGGTATTCCTCGGCTATTCCCTGGCCGCGATCGTCCGGCCGCTGTTGGCGTTTGTGACCACCTGGCCGCAGGTCCTGATCGTGAGGATGACGGACCGCGTCGGCAAGGGAATTCGCGGGGCTCCACGCGACGCAATGATCGCCGAAAGCGTGCCGAGCACAGAGCGCGGGTTTGCCTTTGGATTTAATCGTGCAGCCGATCATCTCGGAGCCGTTTTCGGCCCCGTCGCAGCTTTCTTTCTGTTGATGATCTTTGCAGTCGATACGGGAAATCCGACGGTTCGTGAATACCAACAGGTATTTCTCTTCGCGTCGGTGCCGGTCGTTATCGGATTGGTCGTGATTGGTTTCTTTGTCCGAGAAGAGGGCAAAAAGCCGGTCAGCTCAATACCGACGCCTCCGCCGACGTTGTCTTTGAAAGGCTTTAACGGCAATTTTAAACGATTTCTAGTCGTGATCGCGGTTTTTACGCTCTCGAATTCAACCGATGCTTTTTTACTCTTGCGGGCAACTCAGGCTGGAATCTCTCCTGCGGTTCTGCCACTGCTCTGGATGACGCTTCATCTGAGTAAGGTGATCTTCTCACTGATCGGCGGCAATCTGTCGGACAGATTCGGTCGAAAACAGGTGATAATGTCCGGTTGGCTGGTGTACGCCGTGGTCTACAGCCTCTTTGCCTTTGTCGATTCGCCTTGGCAATGCTGGGTTTTGTTCATAATTTACGGTTCGTATTTCGGCCTGACCGAAGGCGTTGAAAAAGCCTTCGTCGCGGATATGGTTCCGGAAAACAAACGCGGCACGGCTTACGGTCTCTATAACCTTGCTTTTGGCATCACGGTTTTTCCGGCTTCGCTAATGTTTGGTTTGATCTGGAACGAATTCGGCGTGGCCGCAGCCTTCATTACGAGCGCCTGTGTTTCGATCGCCGCTATCGCTTTGCTTATGACCATCCGAACCGATAACGAGACCGTCGGTGAGACTACCTAGACAAAAAAAGTGAGGCAAGTTCTCACTCGCCTCACCTTAATTTATTACTCTTCGGATCGCACCTTACTGGTCATTCAACCGGACTGAATTGACTATATTCCTGAATGCCGGAGCGTACGAAGATGCCTCAGCTTCAGGAGCCACCATCGCGACGTATAGCAGGTTCCCGGTGCTGAGCAAAGTTGTATAAATGGTCACTATCTCATTCCTATTGGTTACCGGCGAACGGCCGGTGAGTGTGGTCGACAAAGCTCGCCTGCCGTTGAGGTAGGTGTTGTAATAACCGCCTCGCCTGCTCAGATAGTTATTAGCCGAAAGAATATTGTTGATATATACATCGGTGTCACGGGCGAGAACGTTATTTTCCCCGGTGGAGAGGCCCACCATAACGCCGTGGGTTATGCCCTGATCACCGTACGCTCCTTCCGGAGCGAACTGAGCAGAGCTACCGCCCGCGAATTCGAGCCAGTTCGACGGCACGTTCAGACGGACGATGTTGCCGCCTTCGTATGCTTTGACGCGATTCGAAGGAAACTCGACGTTGTTCGTATATCTACCGTTAGCGGTCGGATTCGGCGTATTCTGTCCGCCCTGAGATCCTTTCTCGATCTCGGCCATTGTGCGGCCTTTTGGCATTCCGCGAAGGCGTGATTGGACTCTTTCGAAATCACGCGTTATCTTGATCGGGTTTCGCGAAACATTCAAATAGGTCGCTTCCTGATTGATCTTTTGGAAGCGGTTACCGGGATCGGGGTGGCTGCTCAGCCACTCGGGTCCACCGCCGCCTCTGCGTTCACCGGCGATCGTCTGGAACATATTCGCGAGGTCACGAGGATCATAACCGGCATCCGCCATTATCCGGGCACCGAGAATGTCGGCCTGTGTTTCATAGTCACGGCTGTATTTTGTCTGCCACGCCTGCGCCGCCGCCGCTCCGAGTTGCGCACCGGTTTGTCCGCCGAGGATCGCTCCACCCAAAATGAGACCGATCGTTCCGAGTGTATTCTTAGCACTGCCTTGTTTTGTCGCCTGCGCGGTTGCGTGGCGAAGGGCAATGTGGCTGATCTCGTGGGCCATCACGCCCGCCATTTCGCCTTCATTTCTGGCAGCCTCGATCATTCCCCGATTAACGTACATCGGTCCGCCGGGTAGGGCGAAAGCATTAATGTCGCTCGCATTCACGAGCTTAAACCGGTAATTGAAAGCCGGCTGACGAAACTGCGGAGGGATAGCCGTCACGAGCCTTGCACCGACACGTTCAAGGTATCTCGTGGCATCGGCGTCGTTCAATATTGGAAACTGCTGCTCGACCTGCCGCGCCGCGTCCGAGCCGAGTTTTACATCGTCCTGAACCTTATACTTGTTCTTCGGCATCGTGATCCGCGTTTGAGCGAACGCCGCGAGCGGCAGGCTCCACAGCGTCAGCAGCATCGCTGCGGCGGTCAGTCTTTTCGTAATCAATTGTCTGTTCATATTCTCCCTCCGATAAATACAACGCTAATAAAGTCTCCCAATAGTTTATCAATATCCCGGCTTGGGTACGATTAAGATGAGCATTCACAATAGGCGCGTTCGCCGCTAACTTGGAAACAGGCGGGGCAATATTACCGAAATGTTAACAAAGTGTTACAGATCGGGTCACTTCGCGGCTACCCATCCAAAAGTTAAGTATAATGTAACCTATTCTCGAATTGCTTTGAACTATAATCGTGCGAGCATACTTATGAACGAAGGTACCTTGCCGATAACGGCTTCATTCGGTCTTAGATTAGTTGTATCGGTTGCTAAGATAACGCCGATCCTCGAGCGAATCGGCGATTACGTTAAGGACATTTGCGGGTTGAACGTTTATTTGCGTCGAGCGGTCTTTATTAGACATAGTGTGAAGTTTTCGTAGGTCGCTCGATGCCCGTGCTTTAAGACATTTGTTATGTTTCCCTTTTACAGATTATTCCGATTTGAGAAACACTTTGCGGTGATTCTGATCGGCATAGTATTATTGTCTACTTCGTGTTTCAGCGGCCGTCGCGGTAAGGGCGACCCGGTGAAGATCCAGGGAGCAGGCTCGACATTCATTAACCCGCTAATGCAAAAATGGGTCAGCGAATACGGCAAGCTAAATCCGAATATCAGGATTGATTACCAGTCGATCGGCTCGGGCGGCGGCATCAAGCAGGTGAAGGAGCGAACGATCCAATTTGGTGCGACCGACATCGCGATGAAAGACGAGGATCTGGCCTCGGCACCGGGAGCCATTCTGCACATTCCGGTGGTTTTGGGAGCGGTCGTCCTGACGTACAATTTGCAAGGCGTCGAAAAGCCGCTGCGTTTTTCACCCGATATTATTGCCGATATATTTTTAGGTAAGATAAACCGTTGGGACGATCCGCGAATAAAAGCTGAGAACCCCGACGCGAATCTTCCCGCGGATGGAATAACCGTCGTACATCGCTCGGACGGTAGCGGAACGTCAGCCGTGTTTACAAACTACCTTTCAAAAGTTAGCCCGGAATGGAAGGAAAGGGTTGGCGAAGGTACAAGTCCGAGCTTTCCGGTCGGATTAGGCGGGAAAGGCAACGAAGGCGTAACCGGGCAGGTCAAACAAACGCCAAACACGATCGGCTACGTAGAACTCGCGTACGCCGTAAAGAACAAAATGCCTGTTGCCGAGCTAAAAAATAAGGCCGGCAATTACGTTGTTCCAAACTTTGAAACGGTCACAAACGCCGCCGCCGAAACGATCAATGAAACGCCTGATGACCTGCGAGTTTCGATAACGGATGCGGCCGGTGGAAACGTTTATCCGATCTCCAGTTACGTTTACGTCCTGATTTACAAGGATCAGACCGACGAAGTTGTCGGCAGGGCACTCGTTGATTTTCTAACCTGGGGAATAAATGAAGGCGAGAGATTTGCCGAGGGCTTATATTATTCACCTTTGCCGGAGGCGATGGTAAAGCGAGCGTCCGCAAAAATAGCTCTCGTTGAGCACAATCAGAAATCATTGCGTGAAACGACGGGCCCGGCCCAATGAACTAATGGCGATCGATCTGACCGAAAATACAACTTCAACTACTCCGAGGGTAAATAATCCGATCGGCGATCGGCTTTTCCGGGGCGGACTGATCGCTGCAGCCTCGCTGATCCTTATTATTCTCATCTCGATGGTCACGGTGATGTTCTACAGCTCGCGTCTGTCGATCCGTGAATTTGGCTTTCACTTTATCATCGGTCAGGTATGGGATCCGATCAAAGGCGAGTTTGGCGCTCTGCCGTTTATTTTCGGCACATTGGTGTCGTCCCTGATCGCGATCGTTATCGCAACTCCTATCTCCGTCGGGGTCGCAATTTTCCTTGTCGAACAGGCACCGAAGTCGGTCGCACGGCCAATGGCATTTCTAGTCGAATTGCTTGCCGCAATTCCGTCGGTCGTCTACGGCTTGTGGGCGATCTTCGTACTTGCTCCGTTCTTGCGGGTTTACGTGCAGCCACCGCTACAAGATGCATTCGGATTTCTTCCATTCTTCAAGGGTTCAACGACTGGAATCGGAATGATGACCGGCGGGATAATACTCGCGATAATGATCACGCCGATCATTACGGCGGTCGTTCGCGATGTGCTTGAGGCTGTTCCGGTTACGCAGCGTGAGGCGTCCCTCGCCCTCGGCGCAACAAAATGGGAGACCACTCGGATCGTGTTAGCGAATGCCTCGTCCGGTATCGCGGGCGCGATCGTCCTCGGCCTTGGTCGTGCGGTCGGTGAAACGATGGCCGTGACGATGATAATCGGTAACCGGCCCGAGATCAGCGCGTCTCTCTTTGCTCCCGGCTACACCATCGCATCGGTTATCGCCAACGAATTTACAGAGGCGACCGGTGACCTTTACTTAAGCGCACTGATCGAGATGGGACTAATACTATTCCTTGTAACCTTCATCGTTAACGGTCTTGCTAAATTATTGATCTTTAGTGTCACGCGAAACACAGTTCAGAGCCATTAATAAAAAATGATGGATCAGAGACGTATTACAAATTCGATCATGACCACGCTGACAGCGGCGTGTGCGTTCGGCGTGGTTGCGCTCCTGATACTCATTCTGGGTTATATTTCGTATCAGGGGATTTCTTCGCTGAGTTTGTCATTCCTCGTCGAAACCCCGAAGCCGGTTGGCGAGGGCGGCGGCATTGGAAATGCGATCGTCGGCTCGCTGATACTTCTGGGACTTGCTTCGCTAGTCGGTATCCCGCTCGGGATTGCCATCGGTACGTATCTTTCGGAAATGGGAAGCGGCTGGTACGGCACCATCGTCCGCTTTGTCGCCGACACAATGATCGGAATTCCGTCGATCATATTCGGAGTCTTTGTCTATGTGATCGTCGTATTGCAGCAGGGATATTTCTCAACGCTTGCGGGATCGTTGTCATTGGCTCTGATTATGATTCCGATCGTGACGCGCACAACCGAGGAGATGATACGCCTCGTGCCGAAATCGATGCGCGAAGGAGCTCTCGCACTCGGAGCTCCGGAATGGCGCGTGACGATGGATATTGTCATTCCCGCTGCGATGACTGGTATCGCGACAGGTGCGATGCTCTCGATCGCGCGAGTTCTGGGTGAGACGGCTCCGCTTTTGTTTACAGCGTTTGGAAGCCGTTTTTACAATATTTATCTCGACGAACCGATGGCCTCGATGACCGTACAGATCTATAATTACGCGATATCGCCGTTTGAGGAGTGGCACGACAAGGCCTGGGCGGCGACACTTGTTCTGATCACGCTGATCCTCACGATCAATATATTCGTGCGTTATATTACAAGAAAGAAATACTAGGTTTTATTGGAAACATATCTGAAATGATCAAGATCAGCGTCTCGAATTTAAATTTCTTTTACGGGAAGGCTCAGGCTTTATTCGATATTTCTATCGATGTTCTCGAAAAAGAAGTGATCGCGTTCATCGGTCCGTCCGGTTGCGGTAAATCCACCTTTCTTCGCACTCTTAACCGAATGAACGACACCATTCCGATCGCTCGTGCCGACGGTAGCGTGAAGATCGATGGAACGGATATCTATGCGCCGAATACAGATGTTGTCGCGCTAAGACGAAAAGTGGGAATGGTTTTTCAGAAGTCGAATCCGTTCCCCAAATCTATCTTTGACAACGTGGCGTACGGCATACGGATCAACCGCATACACAAAGACAAGGCCGATCTCGCCGTTAGAGTTGAAAAAGCTCTCTACGATGCCGCTCTCTGGGATGAGGTAAAAGATCGGCTTCAAACCTCAGCGTTCGGACTCTCGGGCGGTCAACAGCAGAGATTATGTATCGCTCGGGCTCTCGCCGTACAGCCCGAAGTCATTCTAATGGATGAACCGGCGTCCGCACTCGATCCGATCGCGACCCAAAAGATCGAGGAACTCGTCGTTGAATTGAAAAAGAAATATACGATCGTTATCGTCACGCATAATATGCAACAGGCTGCCCGAGTCTCTGACCGGACCGCGTTTTTTATGCTTGGAAAACTTGTCGAAGTAAATCCGACCCAGAAAATGTTTACCAATCCAAATGAAAAGCTAACCGAAGATTACATCACTGGTAGATTTGGATAAATAACCGGAACCTAAGTGTCGTCATCGTCAACGTGTTAATATTGAAGTGGAACAATGGAAAAGAGACTTATAGATCAACAACTCGACACTCTTCGCGATGAGGTTCTCCTGCTTGGCGGTAAGGCCGAGTCCGCCGTTCAAAAGGCGATGAAGGCCTTGACCACGCGAGACAGCAAACTTGCACAGAATGTCTTGGACGAAGATCGGATCATCAACCAGATGGAACTCGAAATCGACCGTATGAGCGTCGAGATCATTGCTCTTCACCAACCGGCGGCTCACGACCTACGTCTAGTGATTTCGGTGGCTAAGATCACGCCGGTACTTGAACGCCTCGCCGATCACGCCGGCAACATTGCCGAAGCTGTATTAATAATTAACAACGAGCCGGAATTGAGATACTTCCCGGAAATGTCGATCATGTCCGACCACGCGGTTGAAATGCTCCGTTCGGCGCTCGATGCCTTTATCGCTGAGGACGCAGAGGCAGCACGTCAAATAATAGCTCGGGATAAAATGATCGACTCGAGCTACAAGAAGGTTTTTAGCGAAATTATCGCAATGATAATCAATGACCCGACAACGACCACCAGCGCCGCCCAGCTCCTGTTTGTTGCCAAGCATCTCGAACGTATCGGCGACTACGTCAAGGATCTATGCGAGCTAACCGTCTATCTGGCCGACGCGTCAATAATTAAGCACAGTTTAAAACGCTGATTTGGGCCCGATCTCATCGCCTACTTCAGGGCGAAATTCATTTACTTGCTAAAACTCTAATAGAGTGACATCATTTTTCTTTGCTTAGGAACCATTTTCTTCGGGAGAGAAACGATGTCAGCCGTATTGGAAAAAGCACAAGTATTTGAAGATTATCTCGTGATGCCGGACGAAGAGGTTCACGAGCGGATCGAGCTCGCCCGCCAAGAGCTTGGGCCTCGGGTCGTCATACTCGGTCACCATTACCAGCGTAACGACGTGATCCGTCATGCAGATCTGACAGGCGATTCTTACCAATTATCGGTGATGGCTTCGCAGACTGAGGCGGAATACATCGTTTTCTGCGGCGTTCATTTCATGGCCGAGTCGGCCGATATTCTTGGCAAACCCCACCAGCGCGTAATTTTGCCCGATCTTGGAGCCGGATGTTCGATGGCGGACATGGCGACGATCGATCAGGTCGAGGACGCGTGGGACCAACTCCGCGAGATCGGCGTTTTAAAAAACAAGGTCGCCCCGATCACCTACATGAATTCGTCGGCACAGATCAAGGCGTTCTGCGGACGACACGAAGGCGTCGTCTGCACATCATCGAACGCGATTCCGCTTTTCGACCTTTATCTTAAAGAGTTCGACAAAATGTTCTTCTTTCCCGATCAGCATCTGGGGCGAAATACAGGTGCGAAATTCGGCATTCCGCTCGACAAAATGGTTCTCTGGAATCCGCACGAAGAGCTCGGCGGCAACACCGAAGAACAACTGCACAACGCAAAACTTATTCTCTGGCGCGGACACTGCTCGGTACACGGTCGTTTCAAACCGTGGCACGTCGACCAGATACGAAAAAATCACCCTGGGATGAAGGTTCTCGTCCACCCCGAATGTCCGCGTGAAGTGGTCGAAATGAGCGATTTCGATGGATCGACCTCGTTTATTATCAAAACGGTCGAAAACTCACCCGCGGGCTCAAAATGGGCGATCGGCACCGAGGTCAATCTCGTCAACCGTCTGCAGGACCGCTTTCCCGACAAAGAGATCCGCCTCCTCGCCCCAGACCTCTGCATGTGCGCGACGATGTACCGCATCGCTCCGCAAAATCTCGCGTGGGTAATGGAAAATCTGATCGACGACAACGTCGTCAACGAGATCGTCGTCGAGGATGAAATCAAACACTTCGCCAATATTGCTCTGCAAAGGATGATCGATTTTACCGAGGGAAAGAAAGGATAGACTTGCATTGTGCCATTCTTTGCCAAACGTATATGGCGAATCATAAAAGATAAGATACCCCAACGTTACCCACGGCAAATTATCCGTTGACCCGGTCGAGGCGATCGACAACGCCGGATCGCTGAATCAATGATTTTTGCCAACTTTCGCGAGGCGTTCTAGCATCACAGAAACCGCAATTTGATTGGCGTTTTACACGCACTTAATTACAATTAAGTTTTCTAGTAGGGAGATTATGAAGAAACGAATATTTATAACAATTTTTACAGCGCTGACACTTGCCGGAGCGGCGATGGCGCAGTCGTCCTGGCTCGACCGGCCTTTTAACAATAATTGGAACAGGGGCGACGGCATAGTGCCGACGTCTCCCCGCACTGCTGACACGATCGGAGCACGGTGCCGCGAGCAGGTACGAAACCCGGAAAGCCTCGCTGACCGGGCAGTGACTCGTGCCGGCTGGTCCCTTTTTGGTGCGGCTCAGACATTCGGTGCGGTGACGCTCGTGAACGGAATGGCCGGGGCTGATGGCATGTGCCGCCCAACGCAGTACAACACTTTTGTTTTCGTCAGTAACCGCTTTGCCGGAACGCTTTCGCCGACGTTGATGGATTCTCGTTCCGATGGCGCACTCGACACGGCCCGGCTCAACAGCCCGACCTCTATCGCCGCCGACTATTCGCGATACACGTCAAGCGACGCTCTCTGCTGCCCGTCACAGACGAGTTCTGTTTCCTTTAACGTTACGCCCGGCCTACGGGCGACGGTCAAGGCTGAGTCAGTGAATACAAGTGCATCTTGCCAAACCGACGATGGCGGCGGCATGACGACGATGGACAATGTCGTCAGTGGCACGATCACCTACCGTCAGCGAAGCGCGCTGCCCTCAACGGCAGTCGTGACCGTGAAACTGGTGGATGTCTCGCGCGCCGACGTTTCGTCAACGATCATCGTTGAACGTCAGGTCGAGACTGAAGGCAAACAGGTTCCGTTCTCGTTCGATTTTGCTTATGACCGTACGAAGATCAACGAAAGAAATCGCTATGCCGTGCAGGCGGAGATCCGCGATGGGGGCAAACTGCTTTTCATTTCCGACACGAGCTATCCTGTTATCACTCAGGGGAATCCACGTAACGTGGACATAGTAGTCGTTCCGGTCGGCGGCGGCCTCGGTGGCGGAAATAATCCCGGCCGAACGGGAACGATCAAAGGGACGGTCTCATTCGTTCAGTTCATCGCACTCGGACCTAATTCTGAGGTGACGGTAAAACTAGTCGATTCCGCAGCTCCAGACGCTACTCCCGTCGCGGAGACGAAGATTTCAAATCCGCGCCAGATCCCGATCCCGTTCGAACTAAAATACGAGCCACGTGACATCGATCGTCAGCGGACTTACGAGTTGCAGGCCGAGATCCGAATGGACGGCAAGCTTCGATTCAAGTCGGCTAACGGCAAACAGGTGAACCTTCGCGGCAATCAAGCCGAAATGGTCGATCTGGTCGTTGCGGCCGCAACTGAAGAGGCCGAGGCGATCACGGGTAAGACTTTGTCGCTGTCTAAATTCGGCACGGGTTCGCTCAAGGTCGGTACGAATGCCTCCAACTTCCTTATCCGTGCGTCGGTTAATGTCAGCTCCGACGGTTCGGCGGATGTCAGCCTGTCGAGCCTCGACGGCTCGACCGTGTTCAGCGGAACATTGACGTATTTTGATGAAACAACTCTTCGCATTTCTGTCGCCAATTCCGGCGACGAAACGGCCAGCGGTCAGATCGAGATCAAATACTCCGCCCGTAGAATGGGTGCGATCACCAGCACAAATCTAATGCTCGGTGAGGAAAATGTTGTCGTCAGGTTCTAATAGTTGACCGATCTCGTTATAAAGGCGGACGCTTTTCGAAAGTGTCCGCCTTTTTCGTTAAGTTGCCGGGAACACAAATTGATAGGCTTGCTTTATTCCGTCAGGTCGAACAAAATAACGAAAAGGAGACTATTAGATGAGCGAAGCTGATAAGGCGAAAATTTCACGTAGGCGGTGTAGCGAATTAATGACCAAAAGTGTCAAAACTGCCACCGGCGAGATGTCTTTGCGAGAGGTTGCGGCCATTATGCGCGACGGTGATATGGGAGCCGTTCCGGTCGTGGACAACGGAAAATTGATCGGCATCGTCACCGACCGCGACATCGTCGTTCGCGTGGTTGCCGAGGGCACGGCGGATTCGTCGACCGTTGCCGACGCGATGACGACTGAGCTTTTCACTGTCCGCCCCGACGACTTCGCGTTCGAAGCGATCCGCCTCATGGGCGACAAACAGGTCCGCCGCATTCCCGTCATCGCCACAGACGGCCAACTCGCCGGCATCATCTCAATGGCCGATGTTGCTCTCGAAATGGAAGACGAAAGAGAAATTGCGGAGACGCTGGAAGAAATATCGAGCGGAGCGGCATTTTGGAGTAAGAATTAAGCGATTTACATATTCCTCGTCAAGAAAAAATGGCCAAATCAATGAATCGCACCTTTCAGTTCCTCGGCACATCTAAGACTGTGCACGCGGGACGGCTTTGGTACCCGGCGGCGGACGTTTATCAGACGCCTGACGGCTGGATAGTGAAGCTTGAGCTTGCCGGTGTTTCGCCTGAGGATATTGAGATCGACATTCAGGGAAACGTTCTTTACGTTGCGGGATGCCGCAAGGATCGGTCGTGTACCGCAGGTGTCTCATACCAACAAATGGAGATCACGTACAGCACTTTCGAAAAAACCCTCAACTTCCCCGCATCCATTGAAGGCGCAGTTGTCGAACACAATTTCGAGAACGGATTGCTGATAGTACATCTGCGAAAAAGATAATGGTCCAAATTTATCGATATTGTCCGTTCGCACTTGGCAATAAAATAAGGATCTCGGTCGCCAAGTAAGTCGAGATAAATATATGGCTGACGAAATCACAACTGAACAAGCACCATTACCGCAGCCGTTTGAGATAGCGGTTTTGCCTTTGCAGAATACGACTTTGTTTCCGGAGACGGTCGTGCCGCTCGCGGTTGGGCGTGATCGTTCGACCAAGGCGGTCGAGGCGGCGCTCGCGACCGAGGAAAAATTGATCGCGTGTATCACCACTAAGTCAGAAAACGTCACCGGCGACGACGCTAAACCGTCTGATCTCTTCACGATAGGCACGATCGTGAATATCAAGCGTATGATGCGGAACGAAGGCATCATGCAGCTTATCGTTCAGGGCATGGATCGGTTCGAGATCACCGAATGGGTAGGCGAGCAACCGTATTTGAAAGCAAAAATTCAAATTTTGCCGTCGCTTCGCCGGATTGACGAGGAAGAGATCGAGGCCCTAAAACGTAATATTCAGGGCATGATCCAGGAAGCTCTAGCACTTTTACCGAACGTGCCGCCCGAGATTCGGATGGCTGTTCTATCGCAGGAAGATCCAGTTCAGCTATCTTATTTTCTAGCTTCCGTTCTAGATCTCGGCGTCGAGACTGAGCAAAAAATGCTTGAGTCGAGCACAGTTGACGGTCTTTTGACCTTGACCCACGCCGCACTGGCCCGCGAGGTCGAGATCATGCAGATCCGTTCGAAGATCGCCAGCGAGGCCCAAGGCGAGATGGACAAATCGCAACGCGATTACGTTCTGCGTCAGCAGATGAAGGCAATCCAGAAGGAACTCGGCGATGACGAAGGCGGAGAAAAAGCCGAGGCCGAACAGCTTCGCGAACGTCTCGAAAAGGCCGATCTGCCCGACGACGTCCGCAAAGAGGCGACGCGCGAGCTAAAACGCATGGAGGCTCTGCCCCAAGCTGCTCCCGATTATCACGTCATTCGCACCTATCTTGAATACGTTCTCGAGCTCCCTTGGAGAAAGTCGAGCGAAGAAAAACTCGACCTGAATGAGGCCCGAAAGGTTCTCGACGAAGATCATTATGGCCTCGACGACATCAAGGAACGCATTCTCGAATCGCTTGCTGTCGTAAAACTGCGGCCAGATTCGAAAAGCCCGATCATTCTCTTCGTCGGCCCTCCGGGAGTCGGTAAAACGTCACTCGGCCGCTCGATCGCTCGTGCGTTGGGACGCGAATTCGACCGGATCTCTCTCGGCGGCATGCGTGACGAAGCCGAACTTCGCGGCCATCGCCGAACGTACGTCGGTGCGATGCCGGGCCGGATCATTCAATCTTTACGTCGCGTCGGCGTCAATAATCCGGTGATGATGCTGGACGAGATCGACAAACTCGGCAACGATTTTCGCGGCGATCCGGCTTCGGCGTTGCTAGAGATCCTCGATCCGGCACAGAACAATACGTTCCGCGATAATTATATTGATCTGCCGTTCGATCTGTCCAAGGTTTTCTTTATCGCGACCGCGAATCAACTGCAGCCGATCCCGATGCCGCTTCGTGACCGAATGGAGATCATTCAGCTCGCCGGCTACAGCGATCGTGAAAAACTCAACATCGCCAAGCAATATCTGATTCCCCGACAGATCACAGAAAATGGACTGACCGGCGATCAACTGGTGATTTCTGATGACGCTATCAACCTCATAACCGGCAGGTACACCCGCGAGGCTGGCGTACGGCAGCTTGAGCGAACCGTAGGAAATTTAGCACGGAAAGTAGCACTCAAAGTCGCACAAGGGCTTGACAAAAAGGTCTCGATCACTGCCGAAGAGGTTAAAGGCTATCTCGGACCGCCGCGAGTTTATCCCGAAGAGGCGAGAAAAGAACTCCCGCCGGGCGTTGCGACCGGCATGGCGTGGACCGAGATGGGCGGCGAAGTTTTGTTTATTGAGGCAACGCTCTTGCCCGGCGGTAGCGGCCTGACGCTGACCGGACAACTTGGCGAGGTGATGAAGGAATCGGCTCAAGCGGCCCGCAGCTACTTGTGGTCGCACGCCGCCGAATTCGGCATCGACCCCGAGGTTATCAAGCAAAATGGCGTTCACATCCACGTCCCCGCGGGTTCGATCCCGAAAGACGGCCCGAGCGCCGGAGTAACGATGTCGTCCGCATTGGCTTCCGTCTACACCGGCCGCCGCGTGCGCAGCGACACGTCGATGACCGGCGAGATAACACTCTCCGGTCTGGTCTTTCCGGTCGGCGGAGTGAAGGAAAAGATCCTCGCCGCTCATCGTGCCGGTATTCGCCGCATCGTTTTGCCCGATCGCAACGAAGCAGATACCGAGGATATCCCGGACGACGTCCGGGCCGAGCTCGAAATAATACCGGTCAAACTTATCAGCGACGTGTTAAATGCCGTTCTCGAAAAGGACGGCAACGACCCGGCTCTAAAGTCTTACTACGTCCAAAACGTCGAACCAAAAGCCGACGCGGGAGATCAGTTGATAGCCAGAGAAGGCTAACCGGGGTAAAAACCGTTGGTCGATCAACGGCGATGAGATTGACTACGGAAAATATTTGCTCAGCTTTCATTTGTTTTTCCTTTTGTTAGATTTTTTTGTCGAAATTTTGCGTTCTCGCACTCTTATTAAATGCCTAGAACGAGGTTTCGTCCCAAACGTATTATCGACGTTATGCCCATTAAAACAAAGTGAAAAAAATATGACCTGAAACACCTGATGATCGTATCGATGACAGAGAGTAATTTTTCGAGCTTAATCAGATTATTTATACGATTTTTATGGACTTGTGCTATCTTCAGATGTTTCTAGGCAATAGAATTTATGAATTATTATCGCACAATCTTGATCGGCGTTTGCGCCCTTATGATCTCAGCATGTGGGAGCACGTCAAATTCTTTGTTCGGAAACTCAGATAGCAAAATTAGCGGCGAGGTGTTCATCATTACTCGAGGCTCGAAAAATGAGAAAATCGGATTGGTATCGATATCGGCTGTCAGTGCAAAGAAATTTGTTGAGCGCATGAAAACTGAGAAGGTCGTAATAATTAATTCTCTCGACGAGTTCGACAAGAAAGCTGACAAGTGTTGGCAGTCGAAAAAAAGTCCAAGTTACGAAAGTAAGTCGGAAACTCTAAAAGCGTTCGATTTGTATGAAAGCGGCTGTTATGCAAAAAAGCGTGAGACGATTAAGTCTGCACTTCAAACAGTTATGCAGGGTTGGGACACTGTTGTCTCACGCTCAACATCAAATGCCGATGGCAAATTCGAATTGACGGGAAACTTCACCGAGGAAACGATTATCGTTGCGAGCGGAAGCCGAAATATTAGCGGCACCACGGAAGACTACTATTGGATTGTGCCCGTTCCTGAAAAGACGCAACAGGTAATACTTAGCAACAACAATCTTCTATCGGTTGAGAATCTTAGAGATTTTCTTAAGTTATATTAGGTCAGGAGCTAAATCCTTTCAGGCTTTGTTGCAAATTAATGATTCGAACGCCCAAAATCCAAGCGGATCCTAATTTTTACTTTTGAAGTACTTTTTTGGGATCGGAAGTTCTGGCGTTTCGGCCTGCCAATAGATCGTGACGACCCACCAGCGTTTACCGTCATTAAGTAGCTGAAAACTATTGATGCCCCGGGCGAATGGTTTAGCGTCGGACGCGGCGTGACGCGAATCGTAGGTTGATAATACGTGAGTGACTCCACCGAACGTCTCGACGCGGCGAGCCGTCTCAGTTTCAAAAAAGCCCTCTTTAGCGAAATAAGGTTCGGCTTGTTTGATGTAGTCGTCGGGTGAAACCGCGTTGGCGGAAATCAGGCCAGTCTTTGCGTTCTTACCAGCCGGGATAAGCCTCGCATCCTTGTGAAATAACGAACGAAAACGGTCCCAGTCGCGGGCCTTTCCGGCATCGCCTGAGATCGAACTGTAAACTGCTTTCATTATCGCATCGAGCGAGCCGACATCCGCCGGATCTGCCGCCTTTTTCGTTTGGGCGAATCCGGCAGTGGCAAATAATGCGATCAGCGTCACAAATATCGTTGTTTTCATAATTCGCTTCTACGGAAACAACGGAGTCAAAGTTTTGTGCCGGTGATCATTTTCTATCGATCGTTACTTCTATTGCATCCTGAATATCTCGCGGCAATGTTCGAAACAGATCGTATCCGGTCTTTTCTTCGATCAGTCGAACACTCGTTCTGTATTTTTGCCAGGTAGTCCGTTCGATCCCGCCAAGGTTGGGCATATCGACGGCGATGACGCGTGTGTTAGCATCGATCGTGTCGCGACCGGGCGGGATCACGGCGATAATTTTCCAGCAATTCGTCGGTGCCGTAACGCGGTTGCGAAGCCACTCCTTTTCACCGTAAACTCCGGCGATCGTGTAGATCGCATTACCCTTGCGTGCCAGCGAACGGGCGTACGATTCAAGCTGTTCCCATGGAAATTGATTGAGAGCGGACGTCTGAGGAACGATGTTCGTCATCAGGAAGGTCTGTTCGTTCAAATGCTTGTTACCAAACCGGTCGGCACTGGGCAGCATATGTCCTCGATCATAACCGCTACCGGAGTAATCGTAATAAGCAATCTTCCGAAATCCGTCCGGCAGGCTTCGGTCCGGCTGGAACTGTGGGCGGGGAATCGAATCGCCGAGATCGGCTCGTGTCGTTTTCCACGCGACCCAGTTCGCAGTGCCGCGACTGTTGTTGTATGAGAGAACGTGCGAGTCGCGAATGACCAAATAATTATCTTCGTTTTGCGGATCTGCCGTTGCGTTCGATGGGTTACCATATGGCAAACTGTCGATCGCCGGAATCGCCGACGCTGAGGGTTTGACAGCATCAGAATCGCCGGTTGTAAGACGTTCGGCCATCCTCTGACATCCGGACCCTGTCAAAGAAAGCATCAGAGCAACCAGTAAAAATAGTTTTGATCGGGGCGTTCTAGGCATGTTTCGTCGTCGCCTCAGTCTATCAAAGTTGGGCACGGTAAGCAGTTTGGCAGTAGATACGTTAAAATAGGAAATGTGTCGACGCGAATTCATATTACGGGCCTGAAGCAGACTGAACTCGAATCTCTCGCCGCCGAGATGGGCGAGCCGAAGTACCGTGCGGTTCAGGTTTTTAAGGCGATCCATGAGCGGAGGTTGAGTTCCTTTGGAGAGATCAGCGATCTGCCGAAACGTTTTCGCTCGCGACTCGAGGAAACGGCAGATATCGCACGTCTGACGGTCGACGCCAAGTACGTGTCGGTGGACGGCACGCGGCGGTATCTGATGAAAACCGCCGACGGCTTTCCGGTCGAGGCCGTGTTTATTCCGTCCGAGAACCGCGACACGATATGCTTTTCATCGCAGTCGGGCTGTCCTTTAAAATGTGATTTTTGCTTGACGGCAAAACTTGGACTGCTAAGAAATCTGACCTCGGGCGAGATCGTTGAGCAGGTG